>JBCDIB010000257.1:0-3943 GCA_038749385.1 Pseudomonadota bacterium
ATCGGCGGCGACCCTTGAATGCAGGCTTACACATGCGCACTTTTGTTCAGGCACCAGTCTGGCAGCAGCCAAATATGTTGGCGAAAGCCATTGCGATCCTCACGGCGGTGGTTGGGTGCGCTGTGCTTTCATTGCTCGTGGCGCCAACCACAGCCAACGCGCAATCTAACCAATGTCGGGCGCTTGAGCGGCAATTGGCAAATTTATCCAGCGGCGGTGGCTCAGGGCGCTACACGAATGCGGTGAGACGTCAGGAGCAAGAATTGCGCAAAGCCCGGCGTCAGGCGCGCTCGCGCGGCTGTGGCAGAAATTCCAGAGGCCGGTCATGCAGGGCGCGCATCGACTTGATCAACCGCATGGAACGCAATCTCGTCTCGCTTCAGCGCAAGGCACGCTCGGAAAGTGGTGGGTCGAACGCAGAACGCCGTCGCATCACCCGCCGCCTGCGCGCACTCAATTGCGGCGCGACGATCCGTCAGGTACAGCCGGGCCGCAATCGCTCATTGGTGGAACAGATTTTCGGCACGTCCGAGGTGCAGGACAGTGGCCGCGAACGCCGCTCCAATACAAATACAGCGCGACCACGCGGACGTACCTTCCGCACAATGTGTGTGCGCACCTGCGATGGCTACTATTTCCCAATAAGCTTTTCGACAACACGCAGCTATTTCGACAGTGATGCGGACGCTTGCAACCAACGCTGCCCGGCAACGAACACGGAACTATTCTACCACGCCATGCCATCGGGCTCGCCGGAGGATATGGTTTCTCACCCCACTGGCGATGGCTACACGGGAAAACCCTTTGCTTTCAAATATCGCGATGAGAAAGTGGAGAATTGTTCGTGCGGCATCGCCAGCAAGAATTTCGAGACGATCGCCGGTCAAAGCCTTCGGCCAGATGACAGCATCAAGGATTTCCCCAACGGTGTGGGGCCACAGGCCGAAACTGATTTCAGCTTCGTGCTGCCAAATTGGCGTCCAGCTCCGGACGAAAACCCCGAGACGAAGATGAATCAAGTCGGGCAACTCACGCTGGCAAAAGCGCGGGCGCTACTGGCCAAGCCAGAAACCACCGGCGAGAATGTGGCCAGCACTGAGGAGCGCACTATCCGCGTAGTCGGGCCTCAATTTTTTCCCGACCAATAAGCGGCAATAGCCTGCCGATTTCCGGACCATGGCCCTTACCGGTCAGCGCCTTGCGCAATGGCATGAACAGGCCACGCCCCTTTCTGCCGGTCTGGGCTTTCAGTGCCTTGGTCCAAGTGCCCCAAGTCTCGCCCGTTATTTCGCCGGCAGGTAGCATCTGCGCGGCTTGAGCAATGAACTCCGCATCTTCGGCTTCCACCACCGGTTCGATATCGGTTGCCACCACTGGCCACCAATCAGCCGCGTCCGGCACGCGATCAAGATTGTCTTTCACTATGCTCCAGAACTCTTCTGCCTGGCCGCCACTAACGCCGATCTCAGCCAGACGCTCGGATACATCCTCGAAAGAAAGTTCGTGCACCAGTTTTGAATTCAGCGCATCCAGCTCCTCGGTAGAGAATTTTGCGGCAGATTTGGTGCTGTTGGAAATGTCAAAACGCTCGATCAGCGTCGGCATGTCCACAACTGCCTCAACCGCCTCCGATGTGCCAATGAGCGTGGCCAACGATGCCACCGCCATCGGCTCATAACCATCTGCTGACAGGCTCTCCAGGGAAAGCGAGCCCAACCGCTTGGACAGACCTTCACCGGACGCGGTGGTGAGCAAATTGTGGTGCCCGAAGCCCGGCGCGGTACCACCCAGAGCTTCAAACAATGCCAGCTGCGCGCCGGTGTTTGTCACATGGTCATCGCCACGGATGATGGTGGTGACACCCATTTCCAGATCATCAACGCATGATGGAAGGGTGTACAGATAGGTGCCATCGCCACGAATGAGCACAGGGTCAGACATGGAAGCCAAATCAACACTTTGCTCACCGCGCACGAGGTCGGTCCACGTCACATCGGTGCGTTTGAGCGCGTGAACGTCGCCCTCTTCATGGTTCGGCAGTTTAAAGCGCCAATGCGCTGTGCGCCCATCGGCCTCAAAGGCAGCGCGCTCTTCGTCTGTCTGATCCAAACCTTCGCGGCCATAGATCGGTGGCAGGCCCCGCGCCAACAGGCGTTTGCGTTTGCGATCCAGCTCGTCTGCCGTTTCATAGCATGGGTAGAGCAGCCCGGCTTCCTTCAGCCTGGCGGCAGCCGCATCATAGCTGGAAAAACGGTCTGACTGCCGCTCTATGCGGTCCGGCTCAATGCCCAGCCAGTTCAGGTCAACCAAAATCTGGTCCGCAAACTCTTTGGTTGAGCGCGCCGCATCCGTATCGTCATAGCGCAGGATGAACGCGCCGCCGCTGCACTTGGCGTAAAGCCAATTGAACAATGCCGTGCGGGCGTTGCCGATGTGAATTTTGCCCGTGGGCGATGGCGCGAAACGGACGATGGGTGCAGTGCTATGTGTCATGGGTGGGAGCTAGCCGAGCGCGGCGGGCGCTGCAAGCGCTCCGTCACGATCTGCTGCCAGACGGGCTATCATTATCATGGAAACACGCACCAGAAGTGCGGTGGCGAAAACACAATAGCCGGCCATAAACAAAAGCTGGGTTTCAAATGAAATGCCAGCGTCGATCAGTGAGCCGGTGAGCCCCGGCCCCGCCGCTGTGAGCAAAACCATACTGGCCACCACCACCGCACGGATCGAGCCCAGATGTTTGGTCCCATAGAGCTCCGGCAGCACCGCACCGGTAATGGTGGATGAGAAACCATAGCTTATGCCCATTAGCACCATGAAACCCATCACGCCCCATGCAGCATCGAGAACCGATAACAGGGCGCACCCAGCGCCAAGTGGCAGAAGGTAGAACCGGGCAATGCGGGCCGCTGTGAACCTATCGACCAACCAACCGGCCAAAAGCGCAAAAACAAAAGTGACAATGGCCATCAGGCCCAGCCCGGCGGCGAACAATTCCCTCGACAGGCCCTTCATTTCCATCAGGTGAGCCTGATGAAAAAACACCGATGTGCCTATGAAAGCGGGCGACAGCAGACCGGCCAGCAACAAGTAGAAGGGACCATCCCTAAGCACTTCTCCTCTGGTCCACTGCCGGATTGGCGCCTCTTCCTCGCGCTTGGGTTCGCTGGCCACAGGGTCCCGTTCAACACGTAAAAGCCAAAAGAGGAGCGGTGCAGAGGCGACCAGAATGAGAGCTGCGACCGTCCAGCTGCCGCGCCAACCGATCGCTGCGGCCAGCCCGACAAACGCCAGCGGAAACACCAGTTCCGAGCCTTGATGGCCCACTGCGGCGATGGACACCGCCCGCCCACGGTTGGCCACATACCAACGACCCATGGCTGTCATGGAGGTGTGGGTAAGCATACCCTGCCCGAACAGACGCAGGGCATAAACGGTCAAGATCAACCAAATTACGGAACCCGCGATCTGGCTCATGGCAAAGCTCGCCGCCGCCAAAGCCAAACACACCGCAACAGCCACCTGCGCGATCCTTGCACTGTCCACAACACGGCCAAGCTGAACAAGCGTGATGGCGCTGCCCAGCGTGGCAATCATATAGGCCCAGCCCCAACCGCCATCGGTAAGCCCGAAGGTAGCTTTGATTTCAGGCGCCCAAAGCGAAATGAAGAAGGTTTGGCCAAACCCGGACAGAACCGTGAGCAGAAATCCGCCAGCAAGCCAACGCGCATTGCTGCGAAGGAAGAGTCCAAGCTCGGTCAATGAGTATCGGCTTTTCGGTCACGGAAGCGGTTTGTAATCGGGTAGCGACGGTCACGTCCGAAATTCTTCTTGGTTATCTTCACGCCGGGCGCAGACTGGCGGCGCTTATATTCAGCGATGTAGAGCAAATGCTCGATGCGCTCCACCACTTCACGCGGGTGCCCACGTTCCACAATTTCGG
>JBCDIB010000258.1:0-3937 GCA_038749385.1 Pseudomonadota bacterium
CAGCCAAAGCCACCGCCACCAACGAATAGAGGACGACCAATATGATCATAAGGATCGTGCCGATGAACTTTTTAAGGCGGACATTCATATGATGGCTCCTTTGTGCTGATTTTGATGTAGCGCACCGCAGATGGTTTGCGAATATGCTGGTGCCAAGATGCGCGCCGTGACGCCCCGCCTTGTTGTCGCAACTGGCCTGATTGACCTTGAGTTGGCAGCTCCAAAAGCGCATTTGTCAGCCACTCCGAAGCCAGAAATGTAGATCCATGAGTCAGTCCACCACCTTCTTGTCCGATCCGATAGCCGTAGAGCCAATCAGTTCAGCGCCGTTGCGTGCGGGTGCTCGGTCCCGGGCTGTGCAGGTGTGGCTCTACGGGCTGTGCGCGCTCATATTTGCCATCGTGCTGGTGGGCGGCGCAACGCGATTGACCGATTCTGGACTCTCAATCACCGAGTGGAAGCCCATCCATGGCACGATCCCTCCACTGTCAGAAATGCAGTGGCAAGAGGAGTTGGAGAAGTACCGCCAAATTCCCGAATACCAGCTCATCAACAAAGGCATGAGCATGGACGAATTCAAGGTGATCTTCTGGTGGGAGTGGGGTCATCGTCAGCTTGGCCGCGTGATCGGGCTTGTGGCGCTCATCGGCTTTCTTGCGTTTGCTTTCACCGGGCGCATCCGTGGTTCAATGCTGCTCAAGGCGGGCGCTATTCCGGTGCTGGTGGCCATACAGGGCACGATCGGCTGGTGGATGGTCTATTCCGGCCTGTCAGTGCGCACGGATGTGAGCCAATATAGGCTGGCGACACACCTCACGTTTGCTTGCATCATATTTGCCTATGTGCTGTGGCTTGCGCGCGGCAGGGCGGAGGACTTCTACCCCGGAGCCGGGCGCTTGGCCCGTTGGGGCGGCATCAGCATGATAGTACTGGTGCTCAGCCAGATTGCTTTGGGTGGACTGGTGGCTGGAATGGATGCCGGCCTCGCATACAACACCTGGCCGCTTATGGATGGGGCTCTTGTTCCCGCAGGTTTGACGGCCATGGAACCGGCTTGGCTAAACTTTTTCGAGAACGTCAAAACCGTGCAATTCACCCATCGCACGACGGCAATTTTGGTGTTGGTGGCAGCGCTTGCCTATGCCGTTGCCCTGTCGGCAAAGGCTTATGACGAGGATGGGAAGCGCATGGCGGGCAGCGCATGGGTGTTGGCAGCGCTTATCGTGCTTCAAGCCATTATCGGTATCGGTACCCTTCTTCTAGCGGTGCCGATCGACTGGGCCTTGGCCCACCAAGGTGGGGCGGTTGTTGTGCTGGCCGCTGCCGTGGTGCACACGCGGGCGACGATGGCGCCCGCCAAGTACATCACTGCCCGGCGATCATGATATCGAGGTTCTGCACTGCAGCGCCCGACGCGCCCTTGCCCAGATTGTCGAGAAGAGCGACCAGATTGACCTGATCGTCATTGCCACACACATGCAACTCCATCGTATCGCTTCCAGCGAAGGCTTCGCCGGCAAGGCGGGGGGCTGAGTCTGTTTCGGTCAGCGGTGCCACCCTTACAATCTCCTGACCCGCATAATGGTTCTGTAGCACGGCGTGCACGTCCGCCCGGCTCCGAGCGTTTGTCAGCTCCAGATGCAAAGGTATCTGCACTGCCATACCCTGGGCAAAGCGCGCGACAGCCGGCGAGAATATAGGTTTGCGCGTCAACCCAGCCCGCTCCACAATTTCGGGCACGTGCTTGTGGGCAAGAGCTAGCGCATAGACGAAATGGCTTTCAGCGATGTGATCGCTGGCTTCGGCATTTTCCATCTGGGCGATCAGCGCCTTGCCGCCGCCTGTGTAGCCCGAGACGGCATTGATGGTGATGGGATAGTCGCCAGGCACCAAGTTGGCCGCCACCAGTGGCGCGAGCAGGCCGATAGCACCCGTGGAATAGCAACCAGGGTTCGACACATGGTTTGAGGCAGCGATCAACGCACGTTGACCGGGCAGGGCCTCAGCGAAACCATAAGCCCAGCCCTCAGCCACACGGTGGGCCGTGGAGGTGTCTATAATGCGCGTATCGCTTTCAATCATGGCCACTGCTTCCCGCGCCGCGGCGTCCGGCAGGCACAATATCGCGAAATCGGCTTCGTTCAGCAGCTCGCGCCGCTTGCCCACATCGTGGCGGTCCGCATGGGCAATGTGCAAAATTTCGACATCGCGCCGGTCAGCCATCCGTTCGCGGATTTGTAGCCCGGTGGTGCCATGCTCACCGTCAATGAAGAGTGTCGGGTTTGCCATTGGTATTTTCCTGCTGAGATAAAAACAAAAAACGGGGCCGAAGCCCCGCTTTGTGTTCTGACATCGAAAACGCGATCAGCGTTTTGAGAACTGGCCCAAGCGCGATTAGCGTTTTGAGAACTGGAACGAGCGACGGGCTTTGGCGCGGCCGTATTTCTTACGTTCCACAACGCGGCTGTCGCGGGTCAGGAAGCCGCCTTGTTTCAGCACGGGGCGAAGCTCGGGCTCGTAGCGTGTCAGGGCTTTGGAAATGCCGTGACGCACAGCGCCAGCCTGGCCGGACAGGCCACCGCCTGTGCAGGTGATGGTGATGTCGTACTGGCCATCACGGCCGGCAGCCACGAGGGGCTGCTTCACAACCATCTGCAGCACTGGGCGTGCGAAATACTCGGTGTAATCGCGGACCTTTACGGCTTTGGTGTTCTCTTTTTTGTTGCGCTTGCGCACTTCGCGCTTCTTGGCTTCGCCTTCGATCACGATCTTGCCTGAACCTGGCTTGATCCAGACGCGGGCGATGGCGTCTTTACGCTTGCCCGTGGCATAGGCGCGGCCATGCTCGTCCAACTTTTGTGTGTAAACAGGCGCTTGGTTTTCAGCGGCCGCTTCGCCGGTGTCCACCGATGCGGTGCCCAGCTCTTCAAGGGAATTTAGGTCAGCCATGGTCACGAGGCTTTCTTGTTCTTGGAGTTCATTGCCGCAACGTCCAGCGCCATCGGCTGCTGTGCTTCGTGCGGATGATCGGTGCCGGCGTAAACGCGCAGATTGCTAAGCTGTTTACGGGCCAATGGGCCACCAGGCATCATGCGCTGGACGGCTTTTTGCATGACACGCTCTGGGAAGCGGCCTGCGAAAAGGGCTTTCGCAGTGCGCTCTTTGATGCCGCCTGGGTACCCAGTGTGCCAAAAGTACTTTTTGTTTTCGTACTTGTTGCCAGTGAACACTGCTTTCTCTGCATTGATGATGATGACGTTGTCACCATCGTCCACATGGGGCGTGAAGGTCGGTTTGTGCTTGCCGCGGAGACGGTTGGCCACAATCGAAGCAAGGCGGCCAAC
Organism: Pseudomonadota bacterium; assembly: GCA_038749385.1. Taxonomy (GTDB): domain Bacteria; phylum Pseudomonadota; class Alphaproteobacteria; order Rhizobiales; family Rhizobiaceae; genus JBCBXA01. Next base: position 3,345 of record JBCDIB010000258.1, read on the forward strand.
GACCAGTCCTTCAGCATCAATGATGATCCATTTCTTCTCCACCTCAGCAGGCTTCTGCGAGAAGGTTGTCATGATCTGTCTTTCCAAATGAAGCGCCGGAGAGCGGAAATCCGCTTCCGGCCAACTGCTGTCGGCCGCCTAAATGATGACGGCCGCGTTGTTGCGGGCAGATAGACCGACTGCTCAAAGCTTGTCAAGCAAGTTTGAGTGCGTTTCTGCATAAAAGGCAAGTGATTTCAATGGTATATTTGATAGGTATTATAATACCGTATATTTTTAGAACGATAATTCCGGTTTTGTGGCTCCAACGGAACGATCGTAGTTACGCTTGGCGCAATTCATGGCATACGGTCTGCCAAATATCAGGAGAACGACATGACCGATCCAATTCCAGGCTTTGCAACCAAAACTGTCCATGCAGGTGCCGCCCCTGACCCCGCAACCAATGCACGGGTGACGCCTATATATCAGACTGCGTCATTTACGTTTGACGACGTGGATCACGCGGCCTCGCTGTTCGGCCTGCAGGCGTTCGGCAATATCTACACCCGCATCACAAACCCAACGACTGCAGTTCTGGAGCAGCGCGTTGC
>JBCDIB010000259.1:0-3875 GCA_038749385.1 Pseudomonadota bacterium
AGCCATTTGAGGGTTTTGAGAATGATCATCGGTGACACCGGCTTGGCCAGCACGTGGTGCGCACCGACCTCCACGGCTTGCATGAGCATGGCGCGGGATGCTTGGGCGGTGACCACTATCACCGGCACATAACAAAGCGGGTCCATATCTGGGCGCCTCATCAAGCGAATAAGATCAACACCACTGGTGGGGTGCATAGCCAAATCTGTCAGCACCACATGTGGGCGTTCGGAATGCATGGAGCGAAGCGCGTCGTTTACAGAATCGAAAATGCGCACCCGGCTGACTTTGATCGACGTGAGCACAGACCGCATGATGGTTTGCATGGGCTTGGATTGCTCCACCACGACTACGTTTAGGTTTTCAATCGGTACCTGAAATGCTGCGTTATTGTTGCTCATAGACCCATCACGGCTTGGCTTGCGATTGCTGGCTCGCGTCGGCGGCAGCAAATTTCTATTGGCTACAAGGTACGGCCCACGGCTTAAAACCAGCTTTCAACGGTCACGTTGGTTGATGAGATGGTTAGCAAAGGCTTTCAGCACAAACGCTGAGCACAGGGGCGCTTGGCGGCCTGCCGCCCTGACTAACCGCAAACAACGCTGAGACAATGCGTCGCGTAAGCCAGTTTCATCCACAGAAACGGGCGCGCGCAACCCCCGTATCATGGGGGTCTGTGGAACCGGTGGAGAAGTTTTTGAAGGCCATTTGACGGGGCCTGTGCGGCGTTTTTTGAAGAGTTACAAATTCCACGGCAAAGGTGTGGTGCGCCAGATATGGAGCGGGCTTGCGCGCAGGAATCAGCCGAACCCACTCAACTGATTGGTAGAATCTGGTTTGCAGCGCCTGCCTGGAGCAGGTCGCTACGTAAACAAGGCATTAAAACACAAGATATAGCGGCCAAAAGAAATGTTGGCACAACTGCTTGACGTGCCGCCCGCGAGTCGGACCTTATAGAGCCATCGGGGCGGCCCAGAAGTTGTCGGGCTCCAATCCCAACCTTGTCATATTTGCGTCACGCGCGGGGAACCGGGCGCTGAGCAGATGTGTTTGCATGATTTACGACATGTAGTAGGTTAGGATTTCATTAACCCCTACATGTTGCGATTGGGATTGCGGGGACAAGTTTCCCGAGTCGCAATTTGAGAGTTGAAAACGGCGGTTGAGTCCTGCTTTTTGGCAGCCAACCACCAAAACGAAAATCAAGAGCGCACCATCGGGCCAAGGGGGCATGGCGGTGTGTTCAAAAGGCCCATGAAGCCCGACCTTGAGGAGAGACCAGATGCGGTTCGAACGTCACTACACAAAAGCAGACCAATCACCATTTGCTGAGGTCGCCTTTCGCACCGCCACGAGCGAAATTCGTAACCCCGATGGCTCAATCGTTTTCCAGCTCAAAGATATCTCCGTCCCTGAATGCTATTCGCAGGTCGCAGCTGACATCATTGCGCAGAAATATTTCCGCAAGGCCGGCGTACCCGCCGCGCTTAAAAAGATCGAAGAGAATGATGTGCCCAGCTGGCTGTGGCGCTCGACCGAAGACACAAAGGCGCTGGCAAAGCTGCCGGAGGACCAGCGATACGGCCCCGAGATGGATGCCCGCCAAGTGTACAACCGCCTTGCCGGTACATGGACATATTGGGGCTGGAAAGGCGGCTATTTCACCGGTGAAGATGACGCCCGCGTCTTCTATGACGAGCTCTGCTACATGCTGGCCACACAGCGCGTCGCACCCAACAGCCCGCAATGGTTCAACACTGGTCTGCATTGGGCCTACGGCATTGACGGACCGTCCCAAGGGCACTTCTATGTCGATTACCTCACCGGTAAGCTGACCGCCTCCAAAAGCTCTTACGAGCATCCGCAGCCCCACGCCTGTTTCATCCAGTCCGTTCAGGATGATCTGGTGAATGAAGGCGGTATCATGGATCTGTGGACCCGAGAAGCGCGTCTGTTCAAATATGGCTCGGGCACGGGCTCGAACTTCTCCTTCCTGCGCGGCGAAGGCGAAAGCCTGGCGGGAGGCGGCAAATCTTCCGGCTTGATGAGCTTCCTGAAAATTGGTGACCGTGCTGCCGGAGCAATCAAATCCGGCGGCACAACTCGGCGAGCGGCGAAAATGGTGGTCGTAGATATCGACCACCCGGATATCGAGGCCTACATCGACTGGAAGGTGAAAGAAGAGCAGAAGGTCGCTGCCCTCGTCACCGGCTCCAAAGTCGTTTCCAAGCATCTCAAAGCCGTCATGAACGCCTGCGTGAATTGCGAAGGCCCAGGCGACATGTGCTTCGACGTCAAGAAGAACGAAGCGCTGAAACGCGCTGCAAAGGCCGCCAAGAAGGCGCTCGTGCCTGAAAATTACATCAAGCGCGTCATCCAGTTTGCCCAGCAAGGCTACACAGAGCTGGAATTTCCGGTCTATGACACCGATTGGGACAGCGAAGCCTACCTCACCGTGGCTGGCCAAAACTCCAACAATTCGGTTTCGATCAAGGACGAATTCCTGCGCGCCGTCGAGAATGACGAAGACTGGAACCTGACAGCCCGCACAGATGGCAGCGTGATGAAAACGCTTCCCGCCCGTGAGTTGTGGGACAAGATCGGCCACGCCGCTTGGGCCTCTGCCGATCCGGGCCTGCACTACAACACCACCATGAATGACTGGCACACCTGCCCGGCTGGCGGCGACATTCGCGCCTCCAACCCGTGTTCGGAATACATGTTCCTGGACGACACGGCTTGTAATCTGGCCTCGCTGAACCTGCTGCAGTTTAAGGGCGAAGACGGCAAATTCCAGATCGACGCCTTCGAGCATGCAACACGCATCTGGACGCTGGTGCTGGAAGTATCCGTGCTCATGGCACAGTTCCCGTCCAAGGCCATTGCCAAACAGTCCTACGAATACCGCACGCTGGGCCTCGGCTTCGCTAATATTGGCGGCCTGCTGATGACCAATGGTATCAGCTACGACAGTGACGAAGGCCGTGCCATGTGCGGTGCCATCACCGCCGTGATGACTGGCATCTGCTACAAAACATCTGCCGAGATCGCGTCTGAAGTGGGTGCCTTCCCGAAATATGACGCCAACGCGAAGTCCATGCTGCGGGTGATCCGCAACCACCGCAATGCGGCCCATGGCAATGCTGACGGCTATGATGCACTCGCTGTGAACCCCGTGCCGCTGGACCATGCCAACTGCCCTGAACAGTTCATCGTCGAGCGCGCCAAAGCCGCTTGGGACGATGCGCTGGAGCTGGGCGAGAAGCATGGCTACCGCAACGCCCAGACAACCGTGATCGCCCCCACCGGCACCATCGGTCTCGTCATGGATTGCGACACCACAGGCATCGAGCCGGACTTTGCGCTGGTGAAGTTCAAGAAACTGGCCGGTGGCGGCTACTTCAAGATCATCAACCGCGCTGTGCCCGCGGCGCTGACCACGCTCGGCTACACGCCCGAGCAGATCAAGGACATTGAAGGCTATGCGGTGGGCCATGGCTCGCTGAAGGGCTGCAACGCCATCTCCCATGAAGCGTTGAAGGCCAAGGGCTTCACGCAGGAGAAGTTGGATGCGGTGGAAGCCGGCCTCGCTTCGGCCTTCGACATCAAATTCGCCTTCAACAAATTTTCGCTGGGCGAAGATTTCTGTAAGGATGTGCTGGGCTTCTCCGACGAGCAGCTGGACGATTTCAACTTCGACATGCTGGCGGCCCTAGGCTTCGGCAAAGACGAGATCGACGTTGCCAACATTCATTGCTGTGGCGCCATGACCGTGGAAGGTGCCCCGCACCTGAAGGATGAGCACCTGCCCGTGTTCGACTGCGCCAACCCGTGCGGCCGCCTCGGCAAGCGTTACCTGGGCACCGAAAGCCACA
>JBCDIB010000260.1:0-3865 GCA_038749385.1 Pseudomonadota bacterium
AACAATGCTGTCGGGCTGATCCATGCGGAGATGCGCATGGCCGGATCGCTGATCATGCGCTGTGCCGACGCCACCCAGGTGCCGGCCGGCAGCGCACTGGCCGTGGACCGGGAGGCCTTTTCAGCCGCTGTAACCAAGGCGTTGCACGACGAACCGAACATCGAAATTTCGCGTGGGGAAGTCACCGGCTTCCCACCGGAAGAGTGGGGGCCAACAATCGTGGCCACCGGCCCCCTGACCGGCCCCGGACTGGCTGAGGGCATTGCAGCGCGCACTGGCGGTGACGCCTTGGCATTTTTCGACGCCATCGCCCCCATCGTTCATTTCGAGAGCATTGATATGAATACGGCGTGGTTCCAATCGCGTTACGACAAGGCCGGCCCGGGTGGCACGGGTGCCGACTACATCAATTGCCCAATGGACAAGGACCAATATGAGGCTTTCGTCGACGCTCTGCTCGACGGACCGAAAACCGAGTTCAAGGAATGGGAAGGCACGCCATATTTCGAGGGCTGCATGCCCGTTGAAGTTATGGCGGAGCGTGGACGCGAGACTTTGCGCCATGGGCCAATGAAACCCATGGGGCTGACCAACAAGCACAAGCCTGACGTTAAGGCCTATGCCGTTGTGCAGCTGCGTCAGGACAATGCGCTGGGCACGCTGTACAATATGGTCGGTTTTCAGACCAAACTGCGGTATGGCGCGCAGGCGGATATTTTCCGAACTATACCAGGGTTGGAGGGTGCCGAATTTGCGCGTCTGGGTGGCTTACACCGGAACACTTACCTCGACTCGCCACGTCTTTTGTCTCCCTCACTTCAATTGGAGGCGGAACCGCGGGTGCGATTTGCCGGGCAGATGACCGGCTGCGAAGGTTATGTCGAATCCGCAGCTGTTGGTCTTATGGCCGGCCGCTTTATGGTGGAGGAACAAGCGGGACGTGCGCCTAATCTACCTCCGCAAACCACTGCCATGGGCGCGCTGCTCGCCCACATTACTGGCGGCCACATGGCGGCGCATGATGAGAAGAAACGTTCGTTTCAGCCCATGAACGTGAACTTTGGCCTATTTCCACCCATTGAAGCCCCTGCCCGGCCGGACAATGGCAAGCGTTATCGCGGCAAAGAAAGGACCATTGCCCGCAAACAGGCCTTGGCAAAGCGAGCCCTCACGGATGCGTCGCAATGGCTGGGCGTACCTGCCCCGATTATCGAGCCCGCCACCTCCACCGAGGCGGCGTAAACTAGCCAATCCTGGGCAATGAGCCATTGGCTGCGCGCCATATCTTCCAAAGATCCCGCACAGGTCCGAGGGCCTTGCTGCCCGGTCGACTTCCCGACGGCATGAGTGGCACCAAAGACAGATAAGGCATACGCTCGGTAGGACTGAGTTTGAGCCAGTTCAAAAAGACCGCCTGCGCATGCCTCCGCACCTGTTCGTGCATGTAGGTGCGCAGACTTTGGCTACTTGCTTCTTCCAATTCAGATACGACAAACGGATTTTGCGGGTCTAACCCTATAGCCATGAGCTGATCCGCCGGTACGAAAGACCGCCGGTACCCTGGGCCAGCCGTCAAACCGTCAAGACCATCCAGCCAATATGCCAGCACACCTGCGTGGCCTGAGCGATCAGAGAAATTGGTGGCGACCTCGGCTCCCAGTACAATCTGGATAGCCATTTGATAGATGATCGACCGGGTCTCCCCTGCATGACCTTCGGCATCGCCAAGCGTTGCGGGAGGGTCGCCATACAGATCGGAGATGCGGGCATCCAGCAGAGCGTCAAAAGCGGCAACAGGCAACCCGTGCCTTGCAACCGTATCGTTTAGAGCCGCAGCAAGAGGCACGCTCTTATCTCCATTAGACAGTGCGTCACGCCACCATTGAAGGCGTATTTCGCCGGCCATCGGTTCTCGCACAATCGCTAGAATACGCTCAATTTCCGCCTCAAAGGCAAACAGAGCGCACAATTGGGGGCGCACTTCCACCGGTGCATATGCCAAGGAGATGTATCGGGGACGCTGTTCCGCGCGCACGGTTTGCACGCACATGTCATAGGCACTGTCCAAGCTTGTCGGTGGCGACGCCAAAGCTAGGCAACCGGCAGCAGAGCTGCGCCAACCCTGCGCCCTTCACCGAGCAGTACATTGAAGGTGCGGATAGCCGCACCTGTGCTCATGACTTCTGTACGGATGGCGTATTCCGCCAAATGTTCTCTGACGTTCGGCGCGAGGGGTACGAGATCCCTGCCTGTGCCAACGAGCAGCAACTCCAACTCTTTGCCCTCGCTGACCGCCTGCTCAAACACGGCTGTATCTGTAAGATCTGCTGATGTGTTCGGCGCCCACCCATAGATACCGCTGGGCAAACATAGAATTGCCCCCACGTGGGACATGCCGGCAAACCGGAACCCGCCATTGCCATACGCATCCACCGGCGCACGGTCCGGAAAATGGGCCTCACGCATGATCGTGCCCATATCGGCATGCTGTCCGCGTTTGGGCGCGCCTGATGGCGTTTCGGATGATCCGTCAGACATTCACATCGGCGGAGGTGTTGGCGGTGGCCTTTTTCTCATCGTCCACTTCATCGTTGCTCAACGCGCCGGGGCGCAAGTTGAACAAAATGAGCAAAGGCGCAGCCATAAAGATTGAGGAGTAGGTACCGATCACGACCCCAAAGATCATCGCGAAAGTGAATGACGCCAACACTTCGCCGCCGAGGAAATAGAGCGCGAACAAAGCCAACAGGGTCGTCACGGAAGTCAGGATCGTCCGTGGCAACATCTGATTGATAGACATGTCCAACAGCTCGGGAATCGCCATCTTCTTATATCGACGCAGGTTCTCTCTCACGCGGTCATAGACCACAACTGTATCGTTCAGCGAGTAGCCGACGATGGTGAGGATGGCCGCGATACTAGCCAGGCCGAACTCCAAGCCAAGCAGTGAGAACACGCCAATCGTCAAAATGACATCATGTGTGGTGGCAGCGATGGCGCCAAGGGCAAATTGCCATTCGAAACGGAGCCAGATGTAGACCAAGATTGCAAACAGGGCTGCGATAACTGCAATCGTACCTGCCCGCGCCAGTTCACCTGAAACGGTGGGCCCCACGGCCTCCTGACGGCGTATTTCATAGTCCTCACCCAACGCAGCGGTGACAAGGGCCACCACGCTTTGCTCGCCATTGGAACCAGCTTCCTGCGGCTCGATACGAATGAGCACGTCCCGCGGAGAGCCGAATTCCTGCACCTGCACGTCACCAAAGTTGAGCTCGCTTATCCGCGCCCGGACGTCTCCCACATCTGCAACCGATGCTTCGGATTGCACCTCAAACAGGGTGCCACCCTTAAAATCGATGCCCAGGTTAAGCCCTGCCGTCACGAACAGGACCGCAGACAGGACAACCGTGGCAGCGGAGATAGGAAACGCCATCTTGCGCCAGGGCATGAAGGGAATGTGGGTGTCGTCCTTCACAAGCGCAATCCAACGGCGTGGCAGCTCCTTTGGACGCGATCTCTGAACCCACAGCGCAATCAGCAGTCGCGTAAGTGTGAAGGCTGTGAACACTGTGGTGATGATACCAATGCCCAAAGTGACCGCGAAGCCGCTGATTGGGCCAGAGCCCAGATAGAACAATATGACGGCGGCCAGCAGAGTGGTGATGCTGGCGTCGATAATGGTGACAAAAGCTCGGCGGAAGCCCGCATCAATCGCCTGAATGACGTTGCGGCCGTTGCGCCGTTCTTCCCGAATGCGCTCATAGATCAATACGTTGGAGTCCACAGCCATGCCGACCGTCAGCACAATACCTGCGATACCGGGCAAGGTTAGCGTTGCGCCAAGCACGCTCAGAAGTGCCAG
>JBCDIB010000261.1:0-3821 GCA_038749385.1 Pseudomonadota bacterium
CAGACCGAAATAAGGACGAGACCCGCATCGTCGTGAAGCTTGAGCCAAATGTTGAGGTTCGCACCTATCGCGAAGGCAATAAAATGGTCGTCGATATGACCAACGCCGCCATGCGCAACCTTGCCGGCGAAGCGTATATCGGTGGTCTGCAGGCGCAAAAACCAGATATTTCGTTTGGCTCCAATGCTGCGGCCGCAACTGCACAATTGGAGCAGCCCCTGAGCGTGGAAACCCGCCGCCAAGCCGTCATAACACCCCCAACGGTGGAGACTTCGGAGGGTGAAGTTGCGCTCAACACTGCTCCCCAGCCTAGTCTGCCGCGTAGAGGGGCTGTCAACGCGCCCCTGGAACGGGCAGACGAAGTGATCACTAGCAATGGTGACGGTGTTATCGCTGTTGCCGCCAGCCGATCCGACGCTGGCTCCGAAATGCTCTTTCCGTTCAGCGAGAATGTGCCCGCTGCGATTTTCCAGCGTGCCCGAACTCTTTGGATGATTTTTGACGACACCAGCGAATATGATTTGCGGGCGCTTGATACTGTTTTCGGCGACGATCTACGCCAGACCAACATTTACCGCCTCGACAATAATGCGACTGCCATTCGGCTGGTGTTTGAGCGGCCGGGTGTCATAGGTGCGGTGCGCCGCGGCACCCATTGGGTGGTCAGCCACGGGGATGTGATCGTTTCACCTTCAAATCCTGTGCTGTTCACCCGCGGTCTGGACGACCGGGGACGCTCGATAATGCGTGCGCAGTTGACCGACGCCCAAAGTTCACATCGTTTCATTGATCCCGGTGTGGGCGACGAGCTTTTGGTCGTGACCGGTCTGCCGCCAGTGTCTGGCATTGTGCGCCGCCAGTCATTTGTCGAGTTTGACGCCTTACCGTCCATCCAGGGACTTGCGTTTGTGCCCCGGGCCGATGGCATTCAGCTTTCGCTTGGGAAAACAGACGTTGTGGTGAGTAAGCAGGGGCTGGGCCTGCGCTTGTCCCGCGGGTCCGTCGCTCCGCCTTTGCTACGTGAGTCCGGCCAGGCGCTGGAGCGGGCTCCGGGCAGTTTCTCCGCTGAGGTGACCGGCTCGGTTGCCATGTTTCAACGCAGGCTCCAGGGACTTGAACACGAATTGAGCGTGGCGGACACGGCGGCCCGCCCAGCCACCAGCAAGAAACTCATCCGTCTCCTCCTGGCGAATGACCGGCCCGGAGAAGCAAAGGGCCGCATAGACAGGCACTTGGCGGAGTTTCCTGATGCCGATGCGGACCCAGATCTGGCTATTCTGCGCGCTGCATCGGAGGTTCTGTTCGGGCGTTATGAACAAGCGCTTGAAACGCTGGCAGCACCGATCATTACCAGCACATCTGAAGCGGATTTTTGGCGCACCATCGCTGCCGCTCAACAGCGGGGCTGGTCTGAGGCTGCGGCTGCCGCAGCCCGTGGGCGCCGGGCACTCTTGGGTTTCCCGGTCGAGGTGCAGAAGAAGTTTCACTTTGCCGCCGCTGAAGCGGCCATTGAAACCGGCAGCCATGCCATCGCCGCCGAGGCGCTTTCTGTCATCGCCGCCGGGCGCACCACCGCCCAGGATCGTGCGAACTATTTCATTCTCAGGTCCAAGCTGGCTGATGCCGCGGGCCGCCGCGGCGACGCTGTAACCGCCCTCGAATACGTTTTGCGCACCGGCTATGAACCCGGCATCGCACAGGCCCGCTTTGAGCTGGCTCAGTTGGATTACAGAGACAATGCGGCTCCACCCGCCGAGTTGATCGAGCGGTTGGAAACTCTGGCCGCCGCTTGGCGGGGCGATGATCTGGAATTGCGCGTCCGCCGCACGCTGGGTCGCCTTTATGTGCAACAGGCCGACCACCGGGCCGCATTTGAAGCTTTGAACTCCGCCATGTCGCTGGACAGCGAAGCTGCAGTTACCCGCGCCATGTATGGCGAGATGCAGGATGCTTTCACCAATATCTTTGGCGGCATGAACGGTCAGGAGTTGCGGCCTCTGGAAGCGGTGGCGCTCTTCTATGATTTCCGCAACCTGCTGCCCGTAGGCCGATCCGGTGACGAGCTTGTCCGCAGTCTGGCCAGCCGTCTGGTTGATCTCGACCTTCTCGATAAAGCCGCTGAACTGCTGGTGCACCAGGTGGAGAACCGCCTGCAGGGCGCGGCCAAGGCACAGATCGCGGCGGATGCTGCTGCAATCTATATGAAGAACGAGTCGCCAAGCCGGGCGCTTAACCTCCTGCGGCGCACACGCCAGTCCCGTTTGCCGCAACAGCTTATCCGACAGCGTCGCTTGCTGGAAAGCGTAGCCTTGAACGAAGTGGGCAAGGCTGATGTGGCACTGGAACTACTCGACGGTATCGAAGGACCAGATGCAGACCAGGTGAGAGCGGACATTCATTGGTCGCAGGGTGATTACGCAAAGTCGGCGACACACTATGAGGCCAGCCTTGGAGCGCGTTGGGCATCTGCGAGCGCATTGTCAGACGCCGAACGTATGAAGGTCATGCGGGCTACCGTTGCCAGATCTCTGGCCAATGACGAAGCGGGTCTGGAGGAATTGCGCCGGAAGTATTCTCCCGCCATGGCTCAATCTGAAGATGCCAGTGCGTTTGACATCTTGTCGGCACCTGCCCGAGACCGCGGTGTGGCGTTCGATGCGGTGGCGGACGCCCTGCGCGGCATACGCGCTATCGACACCTTCATGGATGAATATACCGACCGTTACATGCGGACCCCGCTGGTCAGCGAAGAAGAAAGCGAGATGGCCAGTGATGTGAACCCGGATGAAGAGCCTGACACTGCAGAGGAAGCATAAATCTCAGTGTGCACAGTCAGGTGCCGAAGGATGACACCAACGAACCCGCCAACAAGTGCCAACCATCTGCCAGCACGAAGAAAATCAGTTTGAAGGGCAGGGATATTATGACCGGCGGCAGCATCATCATACCCATGGCCATCAACACTGAGGCCACCACCAGGTCGATGATGATGAATGGCAGGTAGATCAAAAACCCGATCTCAAACGCACGTCGTAATTCGGAAATCATGAAGGCCGGCACCAATGTGCGCAGGGAAATGTCTTCCGCGGTTTCCGGTGCGGCCTCGCCGGCCATATCCATGAACAGTGCAAGGTCTTTCTGCCGCACATGGGCCCGCATGAACACGTGAAATGGCTTTGCCCCTTCCTCAAACGCTTCTTCGATGGCGATCTCATTATTGATGAGCGGTACAACCGCCTCGTCGTAAGCCTGGTTCAAAACCGGTGCCATGATGAAATAGGTCAGGAACAGCGCAAGACTGACCATCACAGAGTTGGGTGGCGCGGTTTGCAGACCAATCGCCGAGCGTAGGAGCGACAGCACCACCACAATCCGTGTGAAGGACGTGACCATCACCAATATAGACGGCGCTAGGCTTAGAACCGTGATCAGCGCTATCAGCTGGACGGCGCGGCCCGTGACTGTAGCCCCTTCGCCAAAGTCTATCGACACGTCCTGCGCCAATGCCGGCGCTACAAAGACGAGACCCAAGGCAAAGCTGCACCAGAATGCAAGCAAGCCAAGCCGCAAAACGCTCAGCGGGCTATTGGTGCCAAGCCGTATCTTTTGTCCGGTCTGTTTAAGTTTGGGCAAATTGCCCTCTTCGATGGCCACACGACCGTTGATTCGGACGCTTTGAACAGTGTCACGACTTCCCGTCGCCTGACAACTCGCCAAGCAGACGGTCCATCTCGTCTTCCAAAGAAGATCGAACTTCGTCCGGCTCTTCGGGCGTGTCGTCGGTCGTGTCTTCTGCCGGTGCCAAATCGTCCGGGATCTCC
>JBCDIB010000262.1:0-3818 GCA_038749385.1 Pseudomonadota bacterium
CAGCGTTTCTGCACCGAAGTCTTTGAGCTGATATGCCGATTGCTGGGCGATAACGCCGCCAACGAGAAAACACGAAATCGCCACCACTGGGACAGCGCCAATACCCATGCGAATGCTGTGTGTGGCGATGGATCGGGGCCGCAGGCCACCGCGCCGGGCGGCAGTCACGATCCACAACATCAACGCGCCGGCAAGATCGAGACCGTGGACCACATCGCGGGTGGCGCTGGCCACCTTTCGACCCAGAACGTCTAACGCTCCAACAACCGCGTCTTCCTCCTCGTCGGGCTCGGCTATGACATAATCCTTGTCCTGCTGGCGCATGCGCGCAAACACAGCCGTTAACCGTTCAGACGCCTGCACCTCGGCGGCGCAACCCTTGGCGCGCGCTTGATCGCGAATGTCGCGGATGGCCCAGGCGCCGCTAATATCGAAGTCGGTGATGTTCGATGCGTCCACAATGAAGGTCTGCGTCTCTTTCAGGCCGTCAATAGTTGCTGCAATCTTCGGCCAAATCACTCCAAGTGTCCGCAGCGACCAAGTGCCGGTGAGCAACAGAAACGCCTCGCTCCCCCGCTCGGTAAGCGAGATGCCCGCAGGCTCATCGAGTGTGGCGACATCCGGGCGAGCGGTCTCGATCTCATTCGTAATGGTGTCGATTGCGGCCATGGTGCGCGGCGGGTGTCCTGAATTTTCTAAAGCGATCAGACGACTTCTTTGAGTACGACATAGCGCCCGCACAAACCAGCGACAGGGTGGAAAGCAGCTGATCAAATGTTAGTTTACTTAGGCAAGTTGCAGGTTTGCCAATTACGCTCATCAAGACCGCTCAAAGAACCCGTTCGTCAAGACCGTAGATGGAACACCCATGATCTCAATGGAAATCAGGCACGAGAGCTGGCCCCTGGCCACCGCCTTTCGCATCTCTCGTGGCGCAAAGAGTGCTGCGGAGGTTTTATATCTTGCTCTGAAAGACGAAAAAACTGGTATTCGTGGTCAGGCTGAATGCGTGCCTTACGGACGATACGGCGAAACGATGGAAAGTGTCGAAGGACAAATTCAGTCGATTGCACCGCAACTGCAGGAAGGTCTGACACGCCAGGAACTTTTGCTGGCCCTGCCCCGCGGTGCTGCGCGCAACGCGGTAGACTGTGCCCTTTGGGATCTTGAGGCCAAGCGGTCCGGCACACCAGCATTCCGGACCGCCGGGCATCGCTTTTTGGGAACCCGGCAAACCTATTTCACCCTGTCTCTCTCTGACCCCAGCGCACTGGCCGATCAGGCGCGCACCAGCGCAGATCATATGACACTGAAAATGAAAGTGGGCGTTGGGGACGGACAGGACGCTGCACGCATACATGCCGTGCGGGGTGCTGCCCCCAACGCGCGAATAATTGTGGATGCCAATGAAGCCTGGTCACCTGACGTCTTCATCGAAATGATGCACCATTGTGCCAGTGCCCACGTGGCCCTGGTGGAGCAACCACTGCCCGCGGACAGTGACGAAATTCTGCGCACCACACCACGGCCTGTGCCCGTTTGTGCCGACGAAAGCGCTCATTGCAGCAAAGACCTGCCGACACTTCATGGTAAATATGACTACGTAAACATCAAGCTCGACAAAAGCGGTGGACTGACCGAGGCACTGACCATGCAGCGCGAAGCGCGCGCCATGGGTTTTGGCATTTTGGTCGGCTGCATGGTGGGAACATCACTGGCAATGGCACCGGCCATGATCCTCGCCCAGGACGCTGAACATGTGGATCTGGACGGGCCGCTGCTGATGGCATCGGACCGCCATCCTCCGCTACCCTACACCACAAACACCGTTGGTCCGCCGCCAGAAGAATTATGGGGCTAGCAAACCGGCACAGGTGTTGAGCCGAAAAAGCCATGCCTCCACCGTTCGAATAGGCTATGAAAGCAAACCGTTTCGCCAAATAGCGCGCCTTTGGGAGTCCAAGTCATTGTCTGAAATTGAGAAATCTAATTTGGATGGAAATTCAGTTCAGTTTTCGCCGGAGGGCGAAACCAATTCCAGCAAGGAATTGGACGAGAATGCACTGTTCTATCATCAGTACCCAAAGCCCGGAAAAATCTCGATCCAGGCCACCAAACCCCTGGGCAATCAACGCGATTTGGCGCTGGCTTATTCTCCCGGAGTCGCCGCCCCTTGCCTAAAGATTGCAGACGACCCTGCAGAAGCTGCGAAATACACATCGAGGAGCAACATCGTCGCCGTCATCACCAATGGCACAGCCGTTTTGGGCCTCGGCGCGATCGGTCCCCTTGCCTCCAAGCCTGTGATGGAAGGCAAGGCGGTCCTTTTTAAAAAGTTCGCGGATATCGACTCCATCGATCTGGAAGTGGACGAGTTGGAGGTCGACAAATTTTGCGATGTGGTGGCCGCGCTGGAACCCACATTCGGCGGCGTTAATCTAGAGGATATCAAGGCCCCAGAGTGCTTTGCCATTGAAGAGCAATTGCGCAAACGCATGAATGTGCCGGTTTTCCATGACGACCAGCATGGCACGGCCATCATCGTTGCGGCAGCGATCCTCAACGGCTTGGAGCTTGGCGGCAAGAATATCGAGAATGCCAAGATCGTCGCTTCGGGCGCAGGCGCGGCCTCCCTTGCCTGCCTAAATCTTCTCGTATCTCTGGGAGCAAAACGTAAGAACATCTTCGTTTCCGATTCTGTTGGTGTCGTCTGGAAAGGCCGCAACGAACAGATGGACCCTTATAAAGAGATCTACGCCCAGGAGACGGATGCGCGCTCGTTGAGCGACGTGATCGGTGGCGCAGACGTGTTTCTTGGCTTGTCGGCGGCCAATGTTCTCAAGCCGGAAATGGTGAAAACCATGGCCGACAAACCGCTGATCCTTGCCCTTGCCAACCCCAACCCGGAAATCAAACCGGAACTGGCCCGGGAAGTGCGGCCAGATGCGGTTATCTGCACCGGTCGGTCAGACTATGCCAACCAGGTCAACAACGTGCTTTGCTTCCCCTACATCTTCCGCGGTGCGCTGGACGTTGGGGCAACCACCATCAATGAAGAGATGAAGATGGCCGCCGTCCGCGCCATTGCCGGACTGGCCCGCGAAGCGTCCTCAGACATTGCGGCACAGGCCTATGGTGATGTGGAGATGACCTTTGGTCCCGAATATCTGATCCCCTTCCCATTCGATCAACGCCTTATCCTGCGCATCGCTCCTGCGGTGGCCCAAGCGGCCATGGACAGCGGTGTCGCCACCCGTCCAATCGAAGATTGGGACGCGTATCGCGACCGCATGAACCGCTTCGTTTTCCGCTCGGGTATGGTGATGAAGCCCATCGTGGCGGCGGCCAAACAGGCAGATAAGCGCATCGTGTTCGCCGACGGCGAAGATGAGCGCGTCATGCGCGCGGCCCAGGTGCTTTTGGAGGATGGAATTGCCAAGCCCATCCTCATCGGCCGCCCGGAAGTAATCGAGGTGCGGCTGAGGCGCTATGCCCTGCCGATCAAGATTGGAGAGGATTTCGAGCTCATCAATCCGAACTCCGACCCACGTTACCGGGACTATGTGGATCTGCTCATCGAAACCGCTGGCCGTGATGGCATGACGCCGGATGCGGCCGCCCGCATGGTGCGCACCAACGCCACCGTTATCGGTGCATTGGCCGTGAAACGCGGCGAAGCAGACGCACTTATCTGTGGGTTGGAGGGGCGCTATATCTCCAACGTACAACACATCCGGCAGATCATCGGCAAAGCCGCAGGCGTCCGCGATCTCAGCACCCTGTCAATGCTCATCAGCCCAAAAGGCGCGCACTTCTTC
>JBCDIB010000263.1:0-3807 GCA_038749385.1 Pseudomonadota bacterium
CCATAAAGCTGGCCAGCAATGGCGTTTCACCGGCCTCAGGGTTAAGGGCATTCACGCGAATGCCCGAAGGAGCAAGCTCCACCGCCATGGTTTTGGTAGCCGTGATCATCCAGCCCTTGGAGCAATTATACCAATTCAGCTGCGCTCGTGGACTTGCTCCTTCGGGCATTCGCGTGAATGCCATTAACCCTGTGGCCGGTGAAACGCCATTGCTGGCCAGCTTTATGGGCGAGGACACGCCGGAGATGCGGGAGAAGTTCATCTCCACCATTCCGCTTGGGCGTTTCTCCACGCCGCAGGATATGGGGAACGCGGCGTGTTTCCTTTGTTCGGACGAGGCGTCGATGGTGACCGGCATTGCGATGGAAGTTGATGGCGGTCGCTGTATTTAGCTCAGAATTACCGCTGGTTCCGGCACACCGGTAACTGCCAGATCGGCCGTAAAGCATTGCCCGGAACTTGGGGCGGCTTCGAGTGCATCGTCGCTCATGCCATCGCGGGCAGTGGTGATAAACAGCGTCTTGAGGTCCTGTCCGCCGATCGCCGGGCAGCTCGTCTGGGGTGCGCTGGCTGAGATTTTGGCAAGCATTTCGCCGTCCGGGGAATAGCGCCATATCTCGCCCGGACCCCAATGGGCGTTCCAGATGCAGCCTTCCGAATCCACGGTTGCGCCATCTATGCCAAAGTCTTCACCGCTGTGGTCCACCAGAACGCTGGGTGTGCCAGCTGGCCAGCCTTCGGCGTCCAAAGACACACGCATCATCCGCCCCACCTCTGTGTCGGCCCAGTAAGCCATCGTTCCATCGGGCGAGAAGCAGATTGCGTTTGGAATGGTCATTGCCGGCACCAGCACCCGCAGCTCGCCTTTGTAATAGCGATAGATCGCCCCCGCACCTTTTTCCGCCTTTTTACCCATGGTGCCGATCCAGAAGCCGCCCTGGTGGTCTGCGCGGCCGTCATTGGAGCGGGTAATCGAGTTGTTGGCTTCAAGCGGGCAAAGCTGCGAACGCTCATTTGTTTCAAGGTCGAGCAAAAGCAGTTCAGTTTCCGTCGCAACCAAAAGCTCGCTATCTGATACGATGCCCGCAGCCGAGGTATTGCCGTTAAAACTCCATTGCCCGATACCTTTGCCGTCCGGGCCATGTTCGAACAGAACATTCTCAAGGATCGATGTGTGGAAAAAGCTCTGGCGACCGGCGTGCCACAGAGCGCCTTCGCCAAGAGTGTTTTGCCGATCAATAAATACGCGCGCATTCGTCATCGCTTTCCCTCCCAAATTCGCTTGACCACTTTGTGCACCGTCCCCAGACTGTGGGCAACGCCGATATCTACTCAAGGTTGAACATGACCGCTCTTATCGACCCGTTTGGTCGGTCCATCGACTATTTGCGCGTGTCCGTGACGGACCGCTGCGATTTCCGCTGCACCTATTGCATGGCGGAAGATATGACCTTTCTGCCCAAGAAAGACCTGTTGACGCTCGAAGAACTTGAGCGGCTTTGCATGGTTTTCATCGAGAAAGGTGTTCGCAAACTGCGGCTGACCGGTGGTGAGCCGCTGGTGCGACGGGGCGTGATGACCCTAATTGAAAATCTTGGGCGGCAGATCGGGCAGGGCGGCCAAACTGGGAAGGGCGCGTTGGAAGAGCTGACGCTGACCACTAACGGCTCGCAATTGGCCAAACATGCTCAGGCGCTGGCGGACAATGGCGTCAAACGCATCAATGTATCCATGGATACGTTGGATGCAGATAAATTTCGGGAGATCACGCGTTGGGGTGATTTGGACAAGGTGCTGGCGGGTATTGATGCTGCACAAGAGGCAGGGTTGCAGATCAAGATTAACGCGGTGGCGCTGAAGGGTTTCAACGACGCCCAAATTCCTTCCATGATGCGCTGGGCGCATGGACGGGGCATGGATCTGACCCTCATCGAAACCATGCCCATGGGCGAGATAACCGAAGATCGGACGGATCGCTATCTGCCGCTCAATCAGGTGCAAGTCGACCTGATGGACGAATTCACCCTGAGCGATATTCCCTACAAAACCGGTGGCCCGGCGCGCTACGTCGAAGTCGAGGAAACTGGCGGGCGGTTGGGCTTCATCACGCCGTTGACCCATAACTTTTGCGAAAGCTGCAATCGTGTCCGGCTTACCTGCACAGGCACGCTGTATATGTGTCTGGGTCAGGAAGATGCAGCGGATTTACGGGCGCCATTGCGCCAATCTGAGGGCAACGCGCTTTTGTCAGGCGCCATTGATGAAGCCATTGGCCGCAAGCCGAAGGGCCATGATTTCGTGATTGAGCGTTATGGGCAGGCCCCCGCCGTACCCCGCCATATGAGCGTGACGGGCGGTTAAGCTCGGATTTTTTCTCCACAGACCGCTTCGATGGCATCGAAAATGTCGAAGACTGGCAGGCCCGTCTCGGCTTCTACAGCTTCGCGATAGGGCGGCAAATTTGTGCACTCCATCAAAATGCAGGTGGCCCCACGGGCCTTTGCTCGCCAGGCGGCATCCACCGTGTCATTTTGTATGGCCAGCGCGTCAATATCTTCGCCATCTGCCAGCACTGCGCCGGCAAATGCCCGCGAGTTTTCCAGACCTTCGACGATGAATGGCACCCGTATAGCCGCAATTGCTGGAGCAAGCGCCGATGCATCTGCAGTCAACAAGCCGACGCGGTGACCTTTGCGAACCAGCCTTGTTGTGAGGGACAGCGACGAAGCGACCATGGGCAAATGGGTGGCTGCCGCCAGTCGCGGTTGAAGCCCATGCAGAAAGCCACAGCTCGTTCCAAGAATTTCGGCGCCGGCCTTCTCCAAATCCATTGCCGCGGAAAGTAGCACGTCGACTGTCCTTTCAGCTGCGTGCTCCGGGCGGACGATATCGCGGACCCTGACCCCGGTCGCGACTTTTAGCAGTGGAGCCCGCCGGAAGCTTTCCCGGCAACCAATATCCCCCGCGATCCGAGGAAACTGCGTGTCGAGCATGATGATGCCGACCTGCGGGCCGTTGTTTGCGGCAGTAGTTTGGTCTTGCTCAATTGCGTCTGGATGGGCATGGCGAATGGATGACGACATTCGTTCTGCATATCGCGTCTGATGGGGTGCTGGAAGAGCAGGTGGAGGCTCTGCGCACCAGACTTCCATTGAACGAAGCCGCGCGGGCAGATGGTATGGGTTGGGCAGAACGCCGCACTGAGTTTGTGTTGTCAAGGTCACTTCTGCGGTTTGGCTTTGCCCAGATTGATCCAAGTGGCGTGGACTGGAGACTGAACACAACAGACCATGGCAAGCCCGTGCTGGCGGCCGGGCAGCACGATGCGTTGCATTTAAGTATCGCCCACACGCAGGGCCTGGTTTGTTGTGCTTTAAGCACAGAAGTTGAATTGGGCTTGGACGTGGAGCGCTTATCCCGGGCATCAGCCATCGGCCGAGTGAAGGACAGGGTTTTCTCTGCTGCGGAATTGAGGGAATTGGATCTCCTCCCTGATGATCATAAACCGTTGCGACTGCTGAGCCTGTGGACGGGAAAGGAGGCGGTGACCAAGGCTTTGGGTGTTGGGCTGGGCTATGACTTCCGCAAGCTGACCATGGGCTTCAATGACAGTGACATGCGTGTGGTAAACGAGCCCGGTCTGGCGGGCTGGCACTTTTCTCAACGGCTCATAGAGCCGGACTATCGCGCTGCATTGGCCACCCAAAAAGATGTCGGGGCGCAATGGCGCGCTGTGAGCGTCGACGCATTGTTGGACGGTTAGCTGGTTGGCAGTCGATTGCCCGCCACCTTCACGGTGCGTAGTCC
>JBCDIB010000264.1:0-3794 GCA_038749385.1 Pseudomonadota bacterium
CAACTCGGCGATTGGTTTGTCCGTGTAACCAAATGGCACGCCAACCACCGGCACGCCAGCGTCCCGAGCGCCGGCAATATCGGAAATGGAGTCACCGAACATAATGGCTCGATTCGGGTTGCCGCCCGCCAATTCGATGGTGGACAGCAAATGCCTGCCATCGGGTTTGCGATATTCGAAGCGGTCTCCGCCGCAATTTGCGTCGAAGAGGTGTGTTTGGCCCAATGCATCTATCAGGCGGTCGGACATGGCTTGGGGTTTGTTGGTGCATATTGCCGTTGCCCAACCCGCTGCTCGCAAATCTTCCACAAGCTCCAACACCCCGTCAAAGAACACGGTTTCACCGGGCATATTGTTCTCATAATGAGCTATGAAGCGCGGGTGCAGATCGGCTATGGTCTTGTCCGTCGGCTCCACATTATGTGCCTTTAGTGTGCGTTGCAGCATCACCGTGCCGCCCTGGCCAACGGCATAATTCAGAAAATCGAGGCTGACGGCAGGGATGTCGATGGCTGCTACCGCGTGGTTGAGCGCCGCCCTTAGGTCCGGGCCGGTTTCAGCCAGCGTTCCGTCCAGATCGAAAAGAGCGATGGGAGGTTTTGTCGTTTGTTCGGTCGTGGGTTCAGTCATGAGTTTCAGTCGTGGGTTTTCGCCTGGATCCGACAGTGCTCGATACTTCAACGTCCAGCGGGTGGCGGATGCCGCTGTGAGTTAAACGATAAGCCGACGCCTATGCGTGGATAAGCGGCCTGCGCTAACCATCAAGTGCTTTGGCGTCTTTTCCCCTGCGGGTGAACGGTCTATCGCATGGCGCATGTGATTTAGGGAGGCGTTCTGTGACAGATTTGAAGGCCGTGGTGGGTGCTGAGGCGGCCGAGCGCGTTAAAGATGGCATGAAACTTGGTATTGGCACCGGCTCTACTGCCGAAGCGTTTGTGCGCGCGCTGGCCGTTCGTGTTGCCGGCGGGCTCGATATCATCGGCGTGCCGACGTCCGAGCGGACTGCGGCTTTGTGCGTCGAATTGGGTGTGCCGCTAACGACACTGGAAGATACGCCGTCGCTGGATCTGACCATTGATGGTGCCGATGAAATTGGCCCTGATCTTGTGCTCATTAAGGGTGGCGGCGGGGCACTGCTGCGTGAAAAAATTGTAGCCAGTGCGTCCAAGAAAATGCTCGTGATTGCTGATGACAGCAAGATAGTCGATCCGCTGGGTGCATTTCCGTTGCCGATAGAGGTGTTGCCTTTTGGGTTGGCGGCCACCCGGCGGGCCGTGCAAGCCGTGGCAGATGAGATGGAATTGAGTGGCGAGATAAAATTGCGCATGTCGGGCGACACGCCATATCTCACGGACGGCAAGCACTTTATCCTCGACGCATCTTTTGGCCGCATTGTCGCCCCAGAAGCCCTCGCGGCGAGGCTTTCAGCTATAGCTGGAGTGATGGAACATGGTTTGTTCGTCGATATCGCAAGCGAAGCCCTTGTGGCACATGCCGAAGGTGTGAAACTAATCACCCGGTGATGCGGAAGGCCGTGACGCGCCCAAACTGTATTGGCGCAAGTAGGAAAGACCAAAAATGATTACATCTGTGCGCACTTATAGACGCTTCTCCGCCAGAATTGGCGGGCTTGTCTGTGCCATTTTTCTGGCCAGCACCGCACCTGCGGTCTCTCAAGATATTTCGGACAGCCATCTGTCCGCAGCTCGCGCGACAGTTAAGGCATCCGGCGCAACCACTCGCTTTGACCTGATTCTGCCGCAGGTGCTGCAGGACGTGAAAACGCGCTTCATTGCGAACCGTCCGGATTTGGAAAGCCAGATCACTGACATTGCCAATCAGGAAGCGATTGCCATCGCGTCCCGCCGTTCTGATCTTGAGCGTGAAGTCGCGTCCATTTTTGCGCGCATTTTCACCGAGGCAGAACTGGTGGAGCTGGAAGCGTTTTACAGCACCGAAACTGGCAAAAAGCTGTTGGCTGAAACCGACGTGCTGGGCCGTCAGATTGTTGCGGCCAGCCGGGTTTGGGCAAATGGCATTGCGCGCGATTTGGAGACAAATCTGGCACAGGCATTGAACGAACAGTTTGGTGCCACCGTTGAGCCTGCGGAAGCTGCTGCAACCAATGGTGCAGCGACCACTGAAACTCAGTAGTGATCCATAGGCGGTCAGGCGTGACCGCTGGCGGCTTTCTGGTCGTCGACACTCGATTTGGAGGTCCGTTTTCAGGCGCCTAAATTTCGGGGCGTGCATACACGGGAAGGGACCCTATGTCCGACTACGATTTTGATCTTTTCGTCATTGGCGGTGGTTCCGGCGGTGTGCGCGCTGCCCGCGTGGCAGCCAGCTTGGGCAAACGGGTCGGAATAGCTGAAGAATATCGTTACGGCGGAACATGTGTGATCCGCGGCTGCGTGCCGAAAAAGCTGTACGTCTATGCCTCCCAGCAGCGTGAACATTTTGAAGACGCAGAAGGCTACGGCTTCACCGTTGGCGAGAGCTCATTTGATTGGCGCAAGCTGGTGGATGCCAAAGAAGCCGAGATTGATCGCCTGGAAGGCCTTTACCGCAAAGGCCTCGATGGGAACGGCGCTGAGATATTCAATTCCCGTGCCGTGCTAACAGGTCCACATACGGTCAAATTGGAGAGCGAAGGCCGGGAGGTAACGGCCGAGCGCATTCTGATTGCAGTTGGCGGCCATCCCAACCCCCATGCGTCGCTAGAGGGGCATGAGTTGTGTATCAGCTCCAACGAAGCCTTTGATCTGCCGGAACTTCCAAAAAAGATCATCATCGCTGGTGGCGGGTACATCGCAGTCGAGTTTGCGGGTATTTTTAAGGGTCTGGGCGTTGACGTGACGCTTCTATATCGCGGCCAGCACATTTTGAGCGGCTTCGATATGGACGTACGTGAAAACCTGCAGGAGGAGATGGAGCGAAAGGGTATTCGCGTCATTACCGAGACAGTGTTCAGCAAGATCGAAAAGCCCGATAACCGCCAATTGCAGGCAACATTGAGCGACGGTCGCGTCATTGAAGCGGATCAGGTCATGCTTGCCCTTGGGCGAGTGCCGAACACTCAATCGCTGGGTCTGGAAACCGCTGGTGTCGAAATGGGGCAAAAGGGCGAGATCATTGTCGACGAATATTCCCGGACCAATGTTCCCCATATTCTCGCTGTGGGGGACGTCACCAACCGTGTGCAATTGACACCCGTGGCTATCCACGAGGCCATGTGCCTTATTGAGACTGAATATAAAGACAACCCTACCAGCCCTGACCACGATATGATCGCGACTGCGGTTTTCTCGCAGCCTGAAATTGGGACTGTAGGCCTAAGCGAGCAGGATGCCGCGGAAAAATATGGCCGGCTGTCCGTCTTCCGCGCACGCTTTCGTCCAATGAAATATGTGCTTCCCAAACGGGACAGCTTTTTCATCATGAAGCTCATCGTCGATGAGTACACCGATGTGGTGGTCGGCGCTCATATTCTCGGGCCTGATGCCGGAGAAATGGCCCAGCTTCTGGGCGTCATTCTCAAAGCGGGCTGCACCAAAGCGCACTTTGACGCGACCATGGCACTTCACCCTTCGGCAGCCGAAGAGCTCGTGACCATGTACACGCCAACATACCGCGTGGTGGATGGTGAAAAGGTCAAGCCGTAGGGCGAGACTACACCGCGTCAATGGCGAACCTTAACTTTGCTGCTTTTGTGGCATTGGAAAGCTGGATGAAGAGCGTATAAGGACGCCGGCGCGCGGTGCTGCCGCCAGCGCTGTTTTTCAAAAATCCTG
>JBCDIB010000265.1:0-3790 GCA_038749385.1 Pseudomonadota bacterium
AACAACAGGGTAATGAGAACATGGCGAACATGGACCTGCAGACCGAGCGCCTCGATTTGGGCGAACGCAACACAAACTTCGGGGCCGAGAAATTTGGTTTTTCCGGTTTGGGCAAGGTCTATTGGAACTATCGCGCTCCCGCTCTGTACGAACATGCGCTGGCAAATGGCGAGGCACAAATTGCTGATGGCGGCGCGCTTTTGGTGACAACCGGCGAGCACACCGGTCGCTCTGCCAAAGATAAATGCGTTGTCCGCGACGCCACAACTGAGGACACCGTGTGGTGGGACAACAACGCAGCCATCGAGAAAGACAAGTTCGATGTGCTGTTGGCCGATATGCTTGAACATGCCAAAGGCCAAGATCTTTACGCCCAGGACCTGTACGGAGGCGCAGACGCGGCCCGCCGTATCAAGGCACGCGTCTTCACTAAATTCGCTTGGCATTCGCTGTTCATCCGCAATTTGCTGATCCGCCCGGACGCTTCAAAGCTGGCCAGCTTCGTGCCAGATATGACAATCGTGGACCTGCCGGACTTCAAGGCTGACCCGGCGCGCCACGGCTGCCGGTCGGAAACCGTGATCGCCTGTGATTTTACCCGCAAGATCGTGCTTATCGGCGGCACATCTTACGCCGGCGAAATGAAGAAGAGCGTTTTCACATTCCTCAACTTCCTGCTGCCGGAAGACGGTGTGATGCCCATGCATTGTTCGGCCAATGTGGGTAGCGATGACGATTCCGCTGTGTTTTTCGGCCTTAGCGGCACTGGTAAAACCACTTTGTCGGCGGACGCATCCCGCACACTGATCGGCGATGACGAACATGGTTGGGGGCCGGACGGTATCTTCAATTTCGAAGGCGGTTGCTACGCCAAAACCATCAATCTGAGCGAAGAAGCCGAGCCGGAAATCTTTGCCACCACCAAGCGCTTCGGCACAGTGCTGGAAAACGTGATCGTGGACGCGCATGGCGTGCCGGACTTTGAGGACGGCTCGCTGACGCAGAACACACGTTGCGCCTATCCGCTGGACTTTATTCCCAACGCGTCGGCCACCGGCACATCCACGCACCCCAAGAACATCATCATGCTGACGGCTGATGCATTTGGTGTGATGCCGCCCATCGCGCGCCTGACGCCGGAAGAAGCCATGTACCACTTCCTGTCCGGCTACACCGCCAAGGTTGCTGGCACGGAAAAAGGTGTTGAAGGGGCTCAAGCAACGTTCTCGACATGCTTCGGCGCACCTTTCATGCCACGGCATCCATCGGAATATGGTAACATGCTGCGGGACCTGATTGCGAAGCATGAGGTCACTTGCTGGCTGGTCAACACCGGCTGGACCGGCGGCGCTTACGGCACCGGCAACCGCATGCCCATCAAAGCCACCCGCACGCTTTTGTCCGCTGCACTGGACGGGACACTCAATGAAGCGCAGTTCCGCGTGGACGAAAACTTCGGCTTTGAAGTGCCAGTGTCCGTGGACGGGATCGACGATGTGATCCTGACCCCGCGCCAGACCTGGGCGGACCCGTTTGCCTATGATGAGCAGGCCGCCAAGCTCAAGCAAATGTTCACCGAGAATTTCGTGCAGTTCGAGGACGCCGTCGATGCAGAGGTGATGGCAGCAGCGCCTGTCTTTCGCGACGCGGCCGAATAGCTGACGCGCACTGAAACGAGCGAAATGGCGGGGCATTAGCTCCGCCACTTTTGTTTTGGGTTAAGCGTCGAGCTTGAAATCACCTTGCCAGAACATGATTTCTCTGATCATAGACAGATACGGCCTGCGTAGATGACGAATATCGTCAGCGGCCAAGTGACCAAACATGGTCCGACGCAACTGCCAGCAATTTGGCAGACCAACCCCCGCCAGCTTTTCTGCGCTAGCTAGCTGACAGACATTGCTTCGATGCAGTGCTTTCCTTTCAAAGGTCGGCACGGCACCGGGACGGAAAGACATTTTTGACTGATTTTTCTTCGTTCGGTTTGGCCGAACCCATAACCCGCGCCATCGCGCAGGAGGGTTATACCTCCCCCACCCCTATCCAGGCCGACGTTATTCCGGCCATGCTCGAAAACCGAGACATTCTCGGTATCGCCCAGACAGGCACCGGCAAGACCGCCAGTTTCGTGCTGCCCATTTTGCAGTCGCTGGCCAAAAGCGATGGCAGCCGTAAAGCCAGGCACAGCCCTGCCCTTATCCTCGCGCCCACCCGCGAACTGGCCCAGCAAATCGCTGACAATGCCCAGGCTTACAGCCAGTTCATGGCGGTGTCGGTAACCGTAATCGTCGGCGGGGTTAAGCCCGGTCGTCAGATCAAGGCGCTGGCGAAAGGTGTCGATATCATCGTCGCCACGCCGGGCCGCCTGCTCGATCACATGGACAGCGGTGCATTGAGCCTGAATCAGACCAGCATGGTTGTGCTCGACGAGGCCGATCAGATGCTGGATTTGGGTTTTGTGCCTGCCATTCGGCGCATCATGGGCAAGCTGCCAAAGAAGCGGCAGACCGTAATGATGTCGGCCACCATGCCCAAACAGATCCGCAAGCTGGCGGCTGACTTCCAGACCAATCCGAAAGAGATTTCGGTGGCCGCGGTTTCAAAACCTATTGAGCGCATCGATCAGACGGTAATGCATGTGCCGGCGCCTCAAAAGAAAGAGGCACTGGCGGCCTATCTGGCTCCGATCAAAGACCGTCGTGCCATCGTCTTCACCCGCACAAAGCGCGGCGCAGACCGGGTAAGTAAACATCTCGAAGCACGTGGCATCACGTCTGCCGCGATCCACGGCAACAAAAGCCAGCCGCAACGTCAAAAGGCGCTGGACGCGTTCAAAAATGGCACCACATCCGTTCTGGTGGCGACTGACATTGCGGCCCGGGGCATCGACATTGATGACGTATCCCACGTCGTGAATTACGAGCTCCCGAACGTTTCGGAATCCTATGTGCACCGGATTGGCCGTACGGCCCGCGCCGGGCGCGCAGGGGTTGCTCTATCGCTATGTGATAGTGACGAGCGTAAACTGCTCAAGGACATTGAGAAACTGATCGGCAATGCCATCAAAGTGGTGGGTGCCCCTAAGGACATTGATCTGCCAATCGGCGCTGCACAGCCCCAGCCAGCCAAGCAGGCGAAAACCGGAAGAGGGCAGAAGCCACAGAAACCTGCGCGCAACCAACCCAAGGTAAAAGCTGCCAGCCAGGCAGAGCAGTTTGCAGTGCCCAAGGCGCAGAAACGGCCAACGAAAAACAGCCGCCCGGGCCGTTTCAACAAGGTGGAGGCAACAGAGCAAACTTCTGTTGCGCCAAAGCAAAAGAACAAGGCCGCAAAGGGTCCGGGCGGAACCGTGAAATGGTTCTCCAGCCATAAGGGCTACGGCTTCATCTCGCCCAATGATGGCAGTGCGGATATTTTCGTGCACTCGAGCGCCGTCGAGCAGGCGGGCATAAAGAAACTCAAAGAAGGCGACCGGGTTATCTACAAGGTGGAAACCGCCGCAGGTCGCAGCAAGCCGACTGCCGTCGACCTGCAAACCCAATAGATCGATAAAGGCCGGTGCCTACTTTATGTTGGCACCGGCATTCTGAAACGTACCGTTGGCGCGAAGCAATTCGCTGGGCGTCAGAATGCCGTCCTTGTTGAAGTCGGAACGGCGAAAGGCGATGCCGTAGACACCGAACCGGCGCACGCGCTTGGCCACGGGCAGGCCCAAATCGGCGAGCCTGTTGATGAAGCTGCGGAACTCACGCTTGTCGAGGGTTTTGCTGCCATTGGCATCGGCCGTCAG
>JBCDIB010000266.1:0-3785 GCA_038749385.1 Pseudomonadota bacterium
GCATGAAAAAGCGTGAGGCGCGCATATTGGTCTCGATTGGAGAAGTCGTGCTTCGGAGTAGCTGATTCTGCCCGCAGATGCCCGCAACAATTGCGGGAGGCAAACCTCCGAAAAAAATCAGTCTATCGGTGGGCCGACCCAAGGGATGTCATCAAGGCCGAAACCGAGGCCAAGAGTAATGAACACGAACACAGCAAACACCCCCAGTGACACAAGTGTATTCCAAAAGACCACCCTTCGGAGGCTGTAGCGTGAGGGCGCACTGCCGACTGTGCCGAGCAATGTATCGCCCTCTTCGTCCTGGGTACGGACGCCAAACGGCAACACTGCGAACAAGGTCACCCACCAGATGATGAAATAGATGGCGAACCCAAAAATGGCATCGTCCAAACTCAGGCTCATCGCTTCACCTCTTCAAGCTCAATCAGGCAACCGTGAAAATCTTTTGGGTGCAGGAACAAAACCGGCAGTCCGTGTGCCCCGATGCTCGGTTCGCCACTGCCCAACACCCGGGCGCCCTCACCTAACAGATGATCGCGGGCTGCACGAATATCATCCACCTCATAGCAAATGTGATGCATGCCGCCCGCCGGGTTTTTGTCGAGGAACGCAGCAATCGGCGACCCCTCACCCAGTGGCTCCAGCAGCTCAATCTTCGTGTTGCCGGTTTCGATGAAGGCCACCCGTACACCATGGCTTGGGAGCGCTTGGGGCTGACCCACATCTGCACCCAAAGGACCGGAGTAGGAAGCCATGGCAGCCTCGAGATCCGGCACAGCCAGCGCTATGTGATTAACACGACCAAGCATGGCCTAAACCTGCATCACGAGGACTGTGGTTATCGGCTTCTTGCCCCACGCATTCCGCACAGCAGCGCGTACAGCGCGGCTGACAGCCTGGCGCACCACTTCCGCATCGCGGCGCTTGCGCTGAGGTATAGAATTTACGGCGCTTGTGGCGGCCTCAAAGCAAATATCCTCGAAGTCCTCGCCCTTCCATGTCTCAAATGGCAGACCGAGTGCTTCTACTTCAATGTCTCCGACCACAGAGCCGTCGCTCTCAATGGCGATTCCGATGGACACCTGCCCGGCAAAAGACAACGACCTGCGCTCTTCTACGCCCACCGCCTCTTCATCGCCGATGACGTTGCCATCTTTGAAGATACGGTCGACTTTAACGTCCGCAATCACCTGGGGTTGGCCCGGCGCAAGGCGCAGCATGTCACCGTTGCGAATGCCCATCACATCATCGACACCCATATCTTTGGCCAACTTGGCATGGGCGACCAAATGGGCTGCCTCGCCATGCACCGGCACGGCAATCTTAGGCTTGGTCCAGCCATACATTTTCATCAACTCGTTGCGGCGTGGATGACCGGATACGTGAACAGGCGCATCCTGATCGGTGATGATGTTCACACCGTTGTCGATCAGGCGGTTCTGGATTTCCAAAATACCCTTTTCGTTCCCCGGAATTGCCCGCGACGAAAACACAACAGTATCGCCAGCGGTCAGATGTACCCGCGGGTGGTCGTCGCGTGACAGTTTGGCCAGGGCCGCGCGGGGCTCCCCCTGCGTGCCCGTCAATATCATCACCACTTTATTGCGTGGAAAGTCCGAAAACTCGTCTTCGGTGAGGAATGGCTCCAGACCATCCATGTAACCTAGCTCGTCGGACACTTCGACCACGCGCTTAAGCGAACGGCCCAGCAACACGACACGTCGGCCGGTCTTCTGCGCGGCCTGCGCCACGGAGCGAATCCGGCCCACATTGGACGAAAAGGAGGTGATGGCCACGCGGCCCTCAGCGTTTGCAATGACGCCGGCAATACCTTCGGAGATCTCCTCTTCCGACGGCGACGTACCTTCGCGCATGGCATTGGTGGAGTCGCACACCAACGCCAAAATGCCCGCGTCACCAAGCTCTTGGAAACGGTCCGCGTCCGTGCGGTTACCCAATGTTGGCTCCGGATCGAGTTTCCAGTCACCCGTGTGCAGCGCCGTGCCCAGCGGTGTCGTGATCGCAAGCGATACCGGCTCTGGAATTGAGTGGGTGACGTGCACTGCTTCAATCTCAAACGGACCAAGGTTGAACCTGTCACCGGGGCGGAACTCCTTGATGCGAATATCCGGCGTCCAGCCACGTTCACCCTGCTTTTTCGCGCCGATCATGGCTGCGGTGAAAGGGGTGCACCAAACAGGTTTTTTCACCCGGTCCCACAGGCTTAGCAAAGCGCCATAATGGTCCTCATGGGCGTGGGTGATTACGATCGCTTCAATATCGTCTCGATTGTCTTCGATGAATTTGATGTCGGCGAAAACAAGGTCCACGCCAGGTAAGTCTTCATCGGGAAAGGTCACGCCGAAATCGACGATGATCCATTTACGCTTCTTCGGGGTGCCATAGCCATAAAGCGCCATGTTCATCCCAATTTCGCCTACGCCCCCCAAGGGCAAAAAGACGAAGTCATTCTTGTCAGCCATTTTGTTCTATTCTTGCTGTTGGTTTGTCATATGAGATAGCCCGCGCGCTGGTTTCGACCAGTCGCGTCAGACGAGGAAAATATCGGCGGCCGCAATTGTCTCCATTCCGGCGGATGTTTCTAGCAGCAAACGCCCTTCTGATGTGATGTCGCGGAATATTCCGCGCCTTTCAGTCCCGCCGGTTCTAGCGGTAATTTCGCTACCAATACCGGCTGCCACGAGCTTCCAATCTGCGCAGATTGAGGCCATGCCATGGCCGCGATCCCATTGCGCAAGCCGCCGCCCAAACGCCCGCCACAAATGGACGAACAGTGCCTGCGCTTTAATCGACAGACCCTCGGCCAAAAGGCTTGTAGTCGGGTATAGCGTCTCGGCGCCACCGGGCGCATGGGCGCAGTTGATACCCACACCGCACACGATGGTCAGATCCGTACCTGGCTTGCAATTTGCCTCCAGCAGGATGCCGGCAATCTTGGCCCCATCTACAAGCAGATCGTTTGGCCATTTCAGCTTTACGTCTATGTCCACTTCCAAGGCGTCAATTGCATCTTTCGCCGCCAACGCCAGAACGAACGATAGCCCGGCGGCAAGCTTTAACTCGGAAGGGTTCTCCAATCGGATCGACGCGAACAGATTACCTCTGTCCGACACCCATTTACGACCATTGCGTCCGCGCCCACCTGATTGCTCGTCAGCAGTGAGCCAGAGCCTGTCATGACCAGCAGGCAGCTTGATCAACTCTAAGTTGGTCGAGCCGCAAGCTGCCACATGACGATGACTGAATCCGTCGCCAAGGATGAACTCAGGTGCATCCGCGACTGCGTTGAAAGCGGTTGGCAATGTCAGAAGAATGTCGCCGCAGCGGATTCGGCGTAGCCCTCAACCCAGGTGCCGAACACCACGTAGAGCAACACAAATGCGCTGGACAAGCCGACAACCACCCGCAGCTCACCGGCCATGGGCACAAAGCCCTCATCCTCCGGCTCAGTGAACCACATGAGCTGAATGATGCGGATGTAGTAGAATGCGCCGACCACGCTGGCGAGAACGCCAACGACAGCCAAAATGTACAGCGGTAACAGACCGGTCTCAATGGCAGCAGAGAAAACGTACCACTTGGCCCAGAAACCAGCCAGTGGCGGAATACCGGCCAGTGAGAAAAGGAACATGGTCAAGATAACCGCAATCGCTGGGTTGGTCTGCGAGAGACCGGCCATATCGTCGATTTCTTCAACATCGCCATCTTTGGTGCGCATGGCCAGAATGATGCCGAACACTCCCAGCGTCATGGCCAAATAGACA
>JBCDIB010000267.1:0-3780 GCA_038749385.1 Pseudomonadota bacterium
GGCCCGGGGCAGCATGCCATATTCAGCCGTCACCCAGCCTTTTCCACCGCCACGCAGCCATGGCGGCACACGCTCTTCCAGCGACGCGGTGCACAGCACATGGGTGTTGCCGCATTTGATCAGGCACGAGCCCTCGGCTTGTGGGGCAAAGCCTGGTTCCATTGTGATGGTGCGCATTGCGTCGGCAGCGCGGCCTGATGGGCGATTTGTCATATGAACATGTCCTTTGATTTGACGCTGTCTTAGGACACCGAGTTGCGTCACCGCAAACGCTTTGCTCAACGGTGATGTCGCGCCTACATATAGGCTACCAAAACAGGCGTAACACACACAACTTCATGACCGACCAGCCAGCCACCAACCCCATTGAACTTGCCGATCGTGAGCAGGAAATTTTCCGCCGGGTGGTGGAGGCTTATATCGAAACGGGAGAACCGCTGGGGTCGCGGTCCCTGTCGCGTCAGCTGACGGAAAGCCTGTCGGCGGCCTCCGTGCGCAATGTCATGGCGGACCTTGAACATCTGGGCCTGATATTTGCGCCCCACACCTCGGCGGGCCGACTGCCCACCGAGGCGGGTCTGCGCTTCTTCGTTGACAGTTTCATGGAGTTTGGAGCGCCTGAAACCAGTGATCGGCGTGAGATCGAGGCTCAGCTCGACAAAGCGGCCACATCGCCTTCTATGGATACGATGCTCACCGAGGCGAGCGACTTTCTGTCAGGCGTGGCGGGCGGTGCCGGACTGGTGTTGGTGGGCAAACGCGACATGCGCGTGCGCCACGTGGAATTTGTGCTTTTGGAGAAAACCCGCGCCCTGGGCATCTTGGTGGGCGAGGACGGTTCGGTGGAAAACCGGGTGCTTGATCTCGAGCCCGGCACGACGGCGTCCCAGCTCACTGCGGCGGGCAACTGGCTCAACGCCCATGTGGCTGGGCGCACATTGTCGGAAGCGCGCCAGACCATCGCCAACCTGCGTGCCCAGACCCGGGCGGAACTGGACGATCTAGCCGGTGCACTGGTGGATAAAGGCTTTGCCACCTGGGTGAAGGGCGACGGTGGAAGTGCCGACCAATCCGCCGGGCAGCTGATCGTTCGCGGGCGCTCGCGCCTTCTGGAAGATGTGCGCGCCAGCGAAGATTTGGAGCGTGCCCGCCTGCTGTTTGATGATCTGGAGACCAAGAATGACATTTTGTCCCTTCTTGGTCAGGCCGAAGCAGGGGAGGGTGTACGCATCTTCATCGGGTCTGAAAACAAGCTGTTCTCTTTATCCGGCTCGTCTGTCGTCGTTGCACCCTATAAGGATGCGGAACAGAAGATTGTCGGAGCTGTGGGTGTAATCGGCCCCACGCGCCTCAACTATCGACGCATCGTGCCAGTGGTGGACTACACGGCCCAGACATTGAGCCGTCTCATGCAAACACGTCTGAAATAATTCCGCACCCACGCCACGCTAATGTGGCCCGGACTCTTGATTTTGCGGCCCGCAAAGCTGATATCCGCCGCTGACCAATCATACCCGATGTAGTCGCGACCGCGCGGCTGATCCGAAGCGACCGAAGAGAGATAATATGGCCCGTAGCCCGTTTGACGCCGATTACATGAGCCGAGCCGACCTGAAGAAAGCCGCCGACGATATTTTGGCCGAGGAAGGCCGCTCCGTGGATGGCTTCGATGATCCTGAGGCGATGGATCCGGACGATCTGTATGATGAGGATTTGGACACCGGCCCCGACGAGCGCGACAAATCCAAACCCACCGATCCGCTTCTGCTGCTACGCCAGGAGATAACACTCAAAGACGCCGAGATCGAAAGCCTCAAAGAGAAGCTGCTGCTTCTTCAGGCTGACATGGAGAATCTGCGCCGCCGCACCCAGCGTGAAGTGGGTGATGCCAAAGCATATGCGGTTTCCAATTTCGCCCGTGACATGCTGGAAGTGTCGGACAATCTCAGCCGCGCCGTGAGTGCGGTGCCGGAAGAGGAAGCGGAGAATGACGCCGTGAAATCCCTGGTGGAAGGCGTCCAGATGACTGACCGTGCCATGATCTCGGCGATGGAGCGCCATGGCGTTAAGCGGCTGGAGCCGAAAGGTGAAAAGTTCGACCCCAACTTCCATCAGGCCATGTTCGAACTGCCCAACACGGAAGTGCCTCACAATTCGGTGGTTGAGGTTGTGCAGACTGGCTATTCCATCGGCAACCGCGTGTTGCGCCCGGCCATGGTTGGTGTGGCAAAGGGCGGCCCAAAATTTGAGGCGTCAAAACCAGATGATGCGGGCACTGACAGCTAGTCCGCGGCTTCACACGCAAGTGGTGGCGTATTGGCAACCACGTTTTCTTAACCGGCTGTAACACTCTTCACGACTGGGCAAGATGCTCCTTTTTCCACCACATTGCGGTGGAACTTGAGGACATGGATGCGCGTTCATCCACGTCCAAAGGAGAGTCAAAAATGACCCATAAAACCCCATCTGTCCGGCTGTTTGCCGGTGTTTCTATCGCTGCACTGTTCAGCCTCACCGCGACTGCCTTCGCAGCAGACGCCATCGACGAGGTTCCACAACCACCCATCGCCCCTGCAGGCGTAGAGGTCTTCAGCTGGCAGGGCGGCTACATCGGCGCGTCCGCCGGTGGTGCATTGTTCAATCCAACGCCTGGTTTCACCACTGAGGCAGGCTTTATCGGTGGCGCATTTGCCGGTTACAGTATCCAGAACGGCAATGTCGTGTTCGCCCCCGAGCTCGACATTGACTATTCCGCCACATCGTCTGGTGCGCTCGACCTCAACTATGTGACCCGGCTCAAAGGTAAGCTTGGCTACGCATTTGACCGCACACTGGTCTCGGTCATCGCCGGTGGCGCATATGCTGGCGCCGATGCCGGGGCAGGCAACCTGAATGACTTTGGCTGGCTGGCCGGCGCATCGGTGGACTATGCCGTGACCGACAACATCTTTGCTGGTGCTGAATATCTCTACCACAGTTTCGATGATTTCGACGGCAGTGGTATTGACGTCGATGTGCAAACGCTCAAGGCGCGTGTGGGCTTCAAATTCTGAACGAAGCGATTCCTGATTGAATTCACCGACCCAAATGAAAAGCCCGGCGTGAGCCGGGCTTTTTTGTACTGACCGCCTAAAGAACGCCGGCAGCCTTAGCTTTCGCTTCCAACGGGTCCAGCGGCCGCGCGCCCAACACTGAGATCACGTCACTTGCTGCGAAATTGCCTAGCTTCCCGCAGATTTCCAGGGGCAATCCTTTTGTCAGTCCAAACAGGAAGCCGGCGGCAAACAGGTCTCCTGCCCCTGTTGTATCTTCCAGCGTAGGAGGCGTCAGCGCTTCACAGACGATACGGTCGGGCCCCGACACGCATATCGAACCCTTCTCGCTGCGTGTTATAACCGCCAGCTCGCTGGCATCTGCCAGCAAGTTCAGCGCCTTATCGAAATCATCCGTTTCCCAGAGCGCTTTGGCTTCAGCTTCGTTAGCGAACACAATGTCCACCGTGCCGGAGCTGAGAAGCTCCTTGAACTCATCACGGTAGCGGTCGACGCAGAATGTGTCTGACAGGGTGATAGCCGTCTTGCGCCCGGCCTTGTGGGCAATATCGCAGGCCATACGAATGGCGTCCTTGGCCCGCGGCGGGTCCCAAAGATATCCCTCGAAATAGGTCACAGCGCTGCCCGCCACGATATCGGCATCAATATCCTCCGGCCCCAACTCCACGCAGGCACCAAGATAAGTGTTCATAGAGCGCTCTGAGTCAGGCGTCACAAAGATCATCGA
>JBCDIB010000268.1:0-3769 GCA_038749385.1 Pseudomonadota bacterium
AGCATGGAAGGCTCTGCCATTGGTCGCTTCCCTGACGAGCAATTGTCGCAGAATTTTTCTGTCACTGACATTTCGTTCGATGTGGCAAACCTGCCGAACAGCAACAATGCCAAGCTAGCGCTAAAGGCGATGGGCTATGACACTGTGACCATGGATATGATCATAGAAGGTGGCTGGGAGCCGAGCGGTCGCGTGACACTGGATCGCTACGACATCATTGCTGACGACATTGGGACGCTGTCATTTGTCCTTGATATATCGGGCTACACCACCGAACTCGCCCAGCGTATTGCCGAAATCAATGCGGCGACAACGCCGGAGAACCAAACCCAACAGAGCATGAAGGTCATGGGTGAAATGGCCAATTTGGCCCTCACATCCGGGCAGATCAGCTTCACGGACAACTCCATCACCGACAAGCTTCTCGCCTTCTTTGCACCGCAGATGGGCA
This sequence comes from Pseudomonadota bacterium, assembly GCA_038749385.1. GTDB lineage: Bacteria > Pseudomonadota > Alphaproteobacteria > Rhizobiales > Rhizobiaceae > JBCBXA01. The sequence goes on from JBCDIB010000268.1 coordinate 452, forward strand.
CCGACGCTGAAGGGCTGAAAGCCCAGGCCAAGGGCCTTCTGCCCTTGGGACTGGCACAATTAGGCGATCCTAAGCTAACTCAGATGGTCACCGCGGCCGTGGGCAAATTTCTCGACAATCCCGGCAAGCTGATCATTGATATGCAACCGGATGCTTTGGTGTCGTTTGGCGAAGTGATGGGTGCCGGCATGGCCGCGCCACAGACTTTGCCCAAGGTGCTGGGCGTGAAAGTCAGCGCCGAATAAGCGCCTTCACAAGGTAGACATGCAAAAGGCCAGAACGCTGTTCTGGCCCTTTTGCTATCTGCGTCGGGGGTCAATCATAGTCCGGCGGGTTTATGACAGAAGCGATGAACCACTCGCCATCGTCCAGCACCAGCAGATAGACGCAGCGGAACTCATGTACGGCTTCGCCTGCCGCATCATCCTGCGCCCATAACACGCTGGCAAACGCACTGCCTGTGCCGTCTGGAGCAGTGCTGGTTTCGATATCGAAAGTAGAGGTCACAACCCCTGCGCCATCAAAAGCCGCTAGCAACGCTTCCACATTTTCAAGCAGATCCTCGCGGTCGGCAAAGATATGGCCTTTCCCGAATTGCCAGATGGTTGCCGGATAGGTGAACAACTCCGTTATGGCATCCGCATCGAAATCATTAAGCGCATCCGTGTAGGCAGCGAACAGCTCAGAAATGCCTTCACTGGACATGCTTTAGCCTTTCGGAGCGGGCGGTATGACGCGAATGTTCAGTTCCTGAAGTTGGGCGGAGGACACCTCGCTGGGCGCACCCATAAGCAGGTCCATGGCCTGCTGGTTCATTGGGAACATGGTGGTTTCACGCACGTTTTTGGTGCCGATGAGCAGCATGACGATACGGTCCACACCAGCGGCCATACCGCCGTGGGGAGGCGCACCGTAATGGAACGCGCGGTACATGCCGCCGAAGCGTTCGATCAACACTTCTTCGGAGTAGCCCGCAATCTCAAATGCCTTCTTCATGATCTCGGGCTTGTGGTTCCGAATGGCGCCGGACGCGATCTCGTAACCGTTGCACACCAGGTCATATTGCGCAGCACTCAACTCTAGCGGGTCGCGGCTTTCGAGGCCTTCCAAGCCGCCTTCTGGCATGGAGAACGGATTGTGGGCGAAGTCGATTTCCTTGGTCTGTTCGTCGCGCTCATACATGGGGAAGTCCACGATCCAGCACAGCTCAAACCGTTCGGTGTCCACGAGGTCCAATTCCTCGCCCACACGGGTGCGGGCTGCACCGGCAAAGTCCACAAAGCGCGACGGGATACCCGCAACGAAGAAGCAGGCGTCGCCAGCTTCCAGGCCCAGTTGCTGACGCACGGCATCAGTCCGCTCCAGACCTATATTCTTGGCCAGTGGACCGGCGCCAGTGGTTGTGCCGTCCTCATCGCGCCAGAAAATATACCCAAGGCCCGGCTGGCCCTGGCCCTGCGCCCAACTGTTCATGCGGTCGCAGAAGGCACGGCTCCCGCCGGTCTTGGCTGGAATGGCCCAGACCTGCACACGCTCGTCTTCTTCCAGCATGCGGGCAAAAATCTTGAAGCCGGAGTCGCGGAAATGGTCAGAGACGTCAGCCATCTCAATGGGGTTGCGCAGATCGGGCTTGTCGGAGCCATACTTCGCAATCGCCTCGTGGTGCGGGATGCGACGAAATTCCTGCGTGACGGGCTTACCTTCTGCGAACTCTTCAAACAGGCCACGCAGCACTGGCTCCATAGTGCTCAACACATCATCCTGCTCCACAAAGGCCATTTCCAGGTCCAGCTGGTAGAACTCGCCCGGCAGGCGGTCGGCGCGGGGGTCTTCATCACGGAAGCACGGTGCGATCTGGAAGTAGCGGTCGAAGCCGCTCATCATGATCAGCTGTTTAAACTGCTGCGGCGCCTGCGGCAGGGCATAGAATTTACCTGCATGAATGCGGCTTGGTACAAGAAAGTCCCGCGCGCCTTCCGGGCTGGAAGCCGTCAGGATTGGTGTCTGGAATTCAGTGAAACCCGCATCGTTCATGTGTCCGCGCATGGCGCGAACGATGTTGGAACGGGACACCATGTTGGCGTGCATGGTTTCGCGGCGCAGATCCAGGAAGCGATATTTCAGGCGCACGTCCTCAGGATATTCCGGCTCGCCAAACACGGGTAGGGGCAGTTCGTCGGCTGCACCCAGCACGTTAATGTTGCGGGCATAGATTTCAATCTCACCGGTGGCGAGTTCCTTGTTCACCGTCTCTTCCGAGCGGGCCTTCACATCGCCCTGGATGGAAAGGCACCATTCACCGCGCACTGTCTCAGCGGTGGCAAACGCATCGGAATCCGGGTCGATGACAACCTGCGTCATGCCGAAATGGTCGCGTAGATCAATGAACAGCACACCGCCATGGTCCCGCACACGGTGCACCCAGCCTGATATGCGGACAGTTTCGCCAACATGGCTATCGCGCAAATCTGCGCATGAATGTGTGCGGTAGGCGGAAGGACGGAAGGTCATGTCAAAAACGTCTTGCAAGATAGGGGCGCGAGGCCAGTAAAATCAGCGACGCAAAGCCCGTTAAAGGTTGGGCGGACAAACGCATTGAGGGCCTCAATTGTCAAGAAGTGCCGACGCCGACAGCCGCGTTTCAAACCCCGCCAACAGGCCGCACAAACCGTCTATGGCTTTGGGCACACAGTCTGTTTATGCAAGTGCCATGAAAATTATCACGACCACCGCCGATCTGGCAGACATATGCACGCAATTTGCCAGCCAGTCTGGCCCGGAGCCTTACGTTACCGTTGACACCGAGTTTCTGCGCGAAACGACCTTCTGGCCGCAATTGTGCCTGATACAGATGGCGAGCCCAGATGAAGCGGTAATCATCGACTCGATGGCCGATGGGCTTGATCTAAAGCCTTTTCTCGACCTGATGGCCGACCGTTCCGTTGTCAAAGTATTCCACGCGGCGCGGCAGGACATAGAGATCATTTTCCAGCTCATGGATGGCGTTCCGGAGCCCGTGTTTGATACACAAATAGCGGCCATGGTGTGCGGCTATGGCGACCAGATTGGCTATGACAATCTGGTGCAGCGCGTAACCGGAGCGCGCATAGACAAGACCTCGCGCTTCACTGACTGGAGCCGACGCCCCCTATCCGACAAGCAGCTGGAATATGCGTTGGCGGATGTCACTCATTTGCGCGATGTGTATGCGTCGCTGAAAAAGCAGCTGGAAGCCGCGGGCCGCACCAAATGGGTGGCCGAAGAGATGGCGGTGCTCACCGCGCGCGACACCTATGATGCGCCACCAGAAGACGCCTG
>JBCDIB010000269.1:0-3741 GCA_038749385.1 Pseudomonadota bacterium
AGCACATGTGTCCAGTCCCGATGTTCTAGATTGCCAACCACCTCATCGCGCAACTCCGACGCCACGGCGGAATTGAAGCCCATGGCAAACACAACCACGGGGCGGCCGGTGCGATCGTTCAAAATGCTCGCAAGGTGCGCGCCAAGACTGTCATCCATGGAGTCCACACCCACACCACCGGCGGACGAGTCGCCTATGACCAGCAGGCGGATCTCCTCGCCCTTACCTGGATGGGTGACGTGCATAGAGCCCAGCGTGCCGCCCCTGGGGCATACGGCCGGATCCATGCGCGGCGTGGTCTTGCGCACATATGTGCCCTGTAGGGCATAGACCGGCAGTGCGAGCCACGAAGCGATATTATTGAAAGCGAGGTTCATAATGGAGGCATCTTAGCAAAGGAGACTTACCGTCTGGCTAAGATCTCAATGTTGCAGCCATGTGGCCATTCACGAACCTTTGTAGTTCGCCCTTCGATCACCAAAGGTGCGCACTCGCTTGCGCCAAGCGCGGTAGCTGCCAGCCTTCAGCGTGTCGCGCATGAGGTTCTTCACCTGCTCTTCGCGCAGGCCATATTGCATTTCTATCTCCGCGAAACTCACATGGTCCGACAGCGCCATTTCGACGATTTCGCTCACATGTGCGTCGGTGAGGGCTCTCGTCAAATCAGGCTTTTTGCTCATAGCCCAGCAAATAGTGGGATGTGTGGGTCGGGCAAGAATGCAAAACGCCGTCCGGCTGAACCGGACGGCGTTTGGATATCAAGTTTTGACCGGGCGTTTAGGCCGCGATCTCAAGCTCATTGTTCCAGCCGCCCATGGCAGCAAGGCCATTCATGCGGGCGCGGTGTGTGAAGGCACGTTGAGCCGCAGCCACATTTTCACTGCGTCCGCCCCAAGCTTGCAAGGCAGCTGCCTGCAGTGCACGGCCATATGAGAATGTAACGGTCCAGGGCAAATCGCTGATTGCATTCATGGCTGACAGATGTGCGGTTGCCTGCTCGTCGGTCTGGCCACCGGACAGGAACGCAATTCCGGGTACGGAAGTCGGTACATTGGCCTTCAGGACCTTGATTGTCTTTTCGGCAACTTCTTCAACGGAAGCTTTAGGACCATGTATGCCCGGCACCACCATGTTCGGCTTCAAAATTGTGCCTTCGAGATCAACACCCGCATCGGCCAGCTCTTCATAGAGCGCTTTCAACGCCATATCAGTGACGTCATAGCAGCGGTCGATGGAATGGGTTGCGGTATCGCCATCGGCAACCACCTCCGGCTCCACGATCGGCACAATACCGGCTTCTTGGCAAAGGGCTGCATAGCGCGCCAGGGCGTGGGCGTTAGCACGAAGTGCGCCGCGGGTCGGGCGCTGCTCACAAATGTCCACAACGGCACGCCATTTTGCAAAGCGGGCACCACGATCATGATAGGCTGCCAGACGTTCGCGCAGGCCGTCGAGACCTTCCGTGACCTTCTCCGTGCCACCGAGCGCCAGCGGCTTGGCACCCTTATCGACTTTAATGCCGATCAGCGCGTCATTCTTGGTAAGAAGATCCACCAGCGGCGTGCCGTCCTTGGCATCTTGCATCAGTGTTTCTTCGTACAGGATCACGCCAGAGATGTAGTCATTCATGGCTTCATCGGCTGTGAAGAGCATCTCGCGATAGTCGCGGCGCATCTCCGGGGTGGATGTCACGCCAATGGAGTCGAAACGCTTCTTGATTGTGCCTGTGCTTTCGTCAGCAGCCAGAATGCCCTGTCCGCGGCGAACCATTTTCTGTGCAATATCGTGAAGTGTGTCAGCCATGTTGCGCTCCTCATTTACGTTGAAAAATGAGCTACCATGACAAAGGTTGCTGACAAATAGACGCTAAACTACTTGAAACGTTTGAAAAATATTCAACCGTTTGAAAGTGCAACCTTTGATTTTGCATGGTTAAAACATGCGCAACTTTCAAACGTTTTAAGAAAGCGAACGGTGCGCAAGGGGGACTCGGAGCAAGGGAATCGGAACTTCCAGTTCCCAAATTGCCCCCAAACGCAGTGCGAAAAGGGCACAAAAAAGGGAGCCTGAAAGCCCCCCTTGTGGTGTTCAAACCTGATTGATGATCATTTGTCCGAGAGGTTTTCGAAATTGGCGAACACCGAGTCAGCGTCCACTTTCTCATCGGAACGCAGGTCTTCAGCCGCATCGTCCGCAATATCGAGGCTCTGAGTCTCGGAGGCTGGCAGCAGCGTATCATCGCCATCTGCCGCCGGCTTGGGCGGCAGATATTTCTCTGCCTTCTTCACTTCGGCGTCCAGGTCGATCTGGCTGCAAAGGCCCAGCGTCACAGGGTCGAGGCGCTGCAGGTTCGGCGAGTTCCAATGGGTGCGGTCGCGCACAGCGGCAATGGTGGTCTTGGTGGTGCCCACGAGGCGGATGATCTGCGCATCCTTGAGCTCGGGATGGTTGTGCACCAGCCATAGAATTGCGTTTGGACGATCCTGACGACGGGATACCGGCGTATAGCGCGGTCCCTTCTTCTTGGCAGCCGGTACAGAAACCTTAGGCGGCGCGATGACAAGCTTCACATCTGCATCGGCTTCCGCCTTTTTCAGCAACTCCGGGTCAAGCTGACCGGTTGCCACCGGGCTTTGGCCCTTAATGCCCTGCGCGCTGTCACCATCGGCAATGGCTTTCACTTCCAGCGGGTGCAATGTGCAGAAAGCGGCGATCTGATCAAATGTCAGGGCGGTGTTGTCCACGAGCCAGACGGCAGTCGCTTTGGGCATCAACAGGTCTTGCGCCATTTAGATATACCTTCTTCGTTCGCTTCCCTGTCGTCAGACAGTGGAGGCCGTTTAGGCCCTCCGGGAAGCCGTGGTGTGCGCCACATTTTTCGGAATGCTTTGTCTATAGTTACAAATTGAAAGAGCTTCAAGCCGACTTGAATTTTGACGTTGCCTGTCTGTGGGCAAGCACCACGCCAGCCACCGTCAATGCAAAGCCCGCCACCTGAAGCGGCGACAGGGTCTCGCCAAACAGAAACCAGCCTTGAATGGCGGCCAGCGGCGCGACAGGAAAGAACAGCGCCGTGAAGCGCGTAGCGTGGCCCCGGCGAAGCATCCAGACCATCAGCGCCATGCCCACAATGGACAGTATCAACACGGCCCAAACGTAGGAGAAGGTGCTCTGGGCGGTGACATCAATCTTGTTCTCTCCCATCAGCAACGCAGCGATGCCTACGCCAATCGCCCCACCAACCTTCTGCCAGCAATTGGCGGTGACCAGCGGAACCGTGGAAGTGCTGGCCTTCTGCATCAGCGTGCCAATGGTGAGGGACAGAACGCTCACAAACGCCACGACGACGTGGAAAGGCGACGTGCCCCCCAGTTCACCCACTGACAGAGTGGGCCAGACTGCCAGGCCCACCCCGGCAATGCCGAGCATCAAACCAAAGATCAGGCTCAAAGATATGGGCTCGCCATATAGACGCGACGAGATGACGGCCGTCATCGGCGGTTGCAGCGTGGCGATTAGCGTGATCACACCCACGGACATGCCCTGTGCCACGACCCAATAGCCGGGCCCCAGATAAAGCGCGAACATGAAAAAGCCGATGAGCATCAGCTTGAGCGCTGTCCGCAAGTCGGGCAGCGGCTGACGCAGAGCCATGGCCACCGCGCCCAAAATCACCGCCACAGTGGCAAACCGCAATGTCAGAAACAAATTGGGGTCCACCAGACCTGCCACACCCCCGGC
>JBCDIB010000270.1:0-3731 GCA_038749385.1 Pseudomonadota bacterium
AATGAAGCGTTTTGGTTCTGGTGTGCGTGTGTCGATGAGTTCGGTCATGGTGCATCTTTCGGCGCAGACTGCTCACAAAGAGCAAACAGAAATTGAGTTAGGCCCTGTTTATTGGCCTGCCGCGCAATTGCAAATTGTGTTGGATGAAACGGCGTAAAATCACGGCTTTGCGAGGTGTGATCACGCGATCTGGAATTGGATGTGAGACAGACTGACGCACACTTGATTTCCAGTTGTTCGCCACGTTGGGCAAACGTGTTTCCAGCCACAGCCGACAGGTTGGGTTTCAATAAAGGCCTCCAGCCAAAACAAAACTAAAGGAAACATCCTATGTCCAAAGCAAAAATCGCATCCGCTGCCCTCGTCGCTTCTGCAGTTGCAGCCGGCATCTCCATGACAGCCGTCACCGGCGCCCACGCTGCCAGCATCAAATGCTACGGCGTTTCGCTTGCTGGCGAAAATGACTGTGCCGCCGGCCCTGGCACAACATGCGCAGGCACCTCCACCGTCGACTATCAGGGCAACGCCTGGACATATGTTGAAGCTGAATCCTGCGACAAAATCATGCTGGAAGGCGACCGGGTTGGTTCCGACACCGCGCTGACACGCGATCTGCCAGCATAACACTCGACAAGCACCAACCGCAGGAAGGCGTGGAAATGACCCAAACGGTTTTGGATATGACGACGCCTTCCCGCACCTTCCCCGGACACCACACGCTTCAGGGTGCTGGTGCCGGGCTGAAGGCCGAACATGTCGGCGACATATTGCGCGGGAGACCTGATGTAGGTTTTTTTGAAGTGCATGCCGAGAATTATATGGGTGCAGGCGGGCTGCCCCACGCACAGCTCCAAGCTATACGCGAGCAATACCCGATTTCGCTCCACGGGGTCGGCATGAGCATCGGCTCTTCCGGTCCACTGAACCCCGATCATTTGGCCCGTTTCAAGCGCTTGGTCGACATATACCAGCCCGCCATGGTGTCCGAACATCTGGCCTGGTCGACACATACTGACGTCTTCTACAACGACCTTCTGCCGCTGCCCTACACGGATGAAACGCTGGCGAAGGTTGTGGAGCATGTGAGTCAGATGCAGGACACGCTTGGCCGTCAGATATTGCTCGAAAATCCGTCCACCTATGTCACCTTTTCGGAATCGACCTGGGAGGAAGGCGCGTTCATGGCGGAAATCGCCAAGCGCGCTGGCTGTGGGCTGCTGTTTGACGTGAACAACGTCTACATCTCAGCCACCAATCACAAGACGTCCGCCGAGGCCTATATCGATTCCTATCCGTTGCATCTGGTCGGGGAAATTCACCTGGCCGGACATGCGGAAGACGCTGACGATGATGGCGAGCGGCTGCTGATCGACGCCCACGACCGACCGGTGCACGCAGATGTGTGGACGCTTTACGACCGTGTGCTGGGCCATACCGGCGCGCTGCCGTCGCTGATTGAGTGGGACAATGACGTACCTGCATGGGCGGTGCTGGAAGATGAAGTGAAGCGCACGCAGGACCATCTTGCGCGGGCTGCACAGCCACAGCTGCGCCATGCTGGCTGACAACGATCAAAACTGGGCCAGGCGAACGGCCGCATTTTCAACGGCGCTGATGAACCCAGAGCTGGCCGCTCCCCATGGCATTGGGAAGCAAGCCCAGGACGCGCCGAAGCGCTTTTCGGTTTACCGAAACAACGTGGTGGTGAGCTTGATGGAGGCTCTCAAATCAGCCTTTCCATCTATTCTCGCGCTGCTTGGTGATGCAACATTTTCAAAATTGGCCCGGGCGTTTGTCGCTCGCAACCCGCCAACCTCGCCCATGATGCAGCGCTATGGAGAGGTATTTCCAGACTTTCTATGCAGCCTGCCCGCCTTGAGCGAACTGCCATTTTTGCCAGATGTCGCACGGTTGGAGCTGGCATGGCTGGTATCCTATCACGCTGCGGACGCTACGCCTTTGCTGCCTAACGATATTTCAAGCCTCGCGCCGGACGCGCTGATGGAGCAAGTGTTTTCGCCAGCTGCGGCGACGCATTTGGTCGCCAGTGACCACTCAATCGTAGATTTGTTTAACGCGCGGCACGCTTGGCCCACCGGCCAACAGGACTTCAGCGTACCTCAAACCGCCCTTGTATCGCGCCAGGGCTACAGCGTGCGCATTGCAGGATTGGACACCGCCAACAGCGCATTTTTCGCGCGGCTTATGCAAGGCGAAACGCTGGCAGACGCTATTGGCGCAGCGATGGAGCGCGATGAAAGTTTCGACGCGGGCGCTGCAATCGCACACATGCTGGAAAGCCAGGCTTTCCGCTCACTTGCCCACAATTGAACCCAAGCCGAAACGAGACTGACATGGCCATCTACACCCCCATCATCCGCCTGCATGACGGAATATTTGATAGTGTGGAGCGCGCAGCGGGCACATGGCTCTTGCCACTTGCAGCTCGCTTCGTTTTTGCTGCGGTGCTGGTCCTCTATTACTGGAATTCGGGGCTGACGAAAATCAGCGACGGTCTCTTCGGCTTCCTGAATTTGAAAACCGGGGCTTACTTCTCCATCCTGGGCGAAGAAACGCTGGCACAATATGGCTTCGACCCATCCATGGTGCCTTTCAACCTCGACGCCATTGTGCATCTGGGCACTTGGGCAGAGTTTATTCTGCCGGCCATGGTCGTCATCGGTCTGTTCACCCGCGCAGCCTCTCTTGGCATGATCGTCTTTGTGGTCGTCCAGAGCTATGTCGACGTTGTGGCCCACAAGGTAGACGCAAAAACGGTGGGCATGCTGTTCGACCGGGACTCAGCCTCTCTGATCATGGATCAACGGGCGCTGTGGATCTTCCTGCTGCTGGTGTTGGTGATCAAAGGCGCGGGGGCCATTTCGCTGGACAGGCTCCTCGCTGGCAGACGCTGAAGCGCACCGTATAGGCCAGCGATCAAGTATTTTGGCATCGCCGGGGACCCTGTCCATTGAAACACAATGTGACCCGTCCGGGCATGTCGAGCAGCGTAACTCTGTGTCATCGTCTGTGAGGGTTAGGCTGCAGTGACGTTCGAGTGGGATTAAGTGTCTTCGACCGCGGCCTTCATTTTCGGGGGCTACACACATGACAATATGCAGAGCGCTCGCGCGCGGTTGGCAGGCAGCAACTCTCATTTCAACAGCGGCACTATTGGCGGGCGCTATTGCGATTGCCTCGACGGCGGGCCATGCCGCAGCTGTTGGTGGGTTGGCAGATGAACCGGTGGCGATGAGCCTGAAGCAAAAGATCACGTTCTTTCAGCGTACCTGCGACCGAGCCGTTGGCAGCCCAACCGCAATAGCAAATGCCTGCGCTTGCGTCGGCACCAATTTGGCCATGCGGTACAGTGAAGACGAAATCGCTGCGACGACCAGATTACTGAAAGTCAGCCTGAACGCCGGCGATGCCCAACACGCGCCGGAATATGCCGAAGCCGAATATGTTCGGTCCGTCGCCGCCGGCTGCGGACTGGTTATCGCCGACTGATCCGGCAGTCGCTTCGAAGGTTACCACCAGGCCTTTGGCGTAAAGCTGCCCGCGGCGTCCTCGATCACTTGGCTGGCGCGGAAGAGAGTTTCCTCATCGAAGGCACGGCCGATCAATTGCAAGCCAAGAGGCAGGCCGGTGTTTGACACCCCTGCGGGCACTGAGATCCCTGGCAACCCTGCCATATTGACCGTCACGGTAAACACATCCTGCAGATACAT
>JBCDIB010000271.1:0-3717 GCA_038749385.1 Pseudomonadota bacterium
CACGCCGCGCCGGACGAAGATCCTTCCAACCCTGGAGGCTACATTTGCACGGTCGCAATCGCTGACGTTGCGGCCTATGTGACCACCGGCAGCGCGATGGACCACGAGGCCCTCAAGCGCGGCAATTCGGTCTATTTCCCAGACCGGGTCGTCCCGATGCTGCCCGAGCGCATTTCCAACGATCTGTGCTCACTGCGGGAAAAGGAAGACCGCCCGGCGCTTGCCGTGCGCATGGTGTTTGAGGCCGGGGGCAGGAAACGCAGCCACAGCTTCCACCGCATTTTTATGCGCAGCCACGCCAAGCTTGCTTACGAAGAAGCGCAGAAAGCTGCGGAAGGCGTTGTAAGTGACCGTGCAGCCGAAGTGCTTGAGAGTGCAGTTAAGCCGCTTTGGGCGGCTTATGAGTGCATGCAGCGGGGACGCGCGGAGCGTGAACCGCTGGAAATCCACGTGCCGGAGCGCCAAATCCTGCTCAATGAGGACGGCACGGTGAAAGCTGTGGTGGTGCCCCCTCGCCTTGATGCGCACAAGCTGATCGAAGAATTCATGATCCAAGCCAATGTGGCGGCGGCAGAAACGCTGGAGCGCAAACGGGCCACCCTCATCTACCGTGTCCATGATTCACCGACTTTGGCAAAGCTGGAGTCCCTGCAGGATTTCTTGAAGTCCATGGACATGAAAATCGCCAAGGGCGCTCAACTGCGGCCCCAGCATTTTAACGGCATTTTGCGTTCGGTGCGCGAGAGCGACAATGAAGAACTGGTCAACTCCGTTGTGCTGCGCAGCCAGAGCCAGGCCGTTTACGACACGCTAAACATCGGCCATTTCGGGCTAAACCTGACGAAATACGCGCATTTCACCTCCCCAATTCGGCGCTATGCGGACATTACGGTGCACCGCGCCCTGATAAGTGCTCTGGGCTTTGGTGCTGATGGTCTGACCGGCGCTCAGGAAGAACAGCTCAAAGAGATTGCGGGCGAGATCTCCGATCTGGAACGCCGTGCCATGGCCGCAGAGCGCGAGACCAAAGACCGGCTGATCGCACAGCATCTTTCTGGCCAGATCGGCGCGGAATTCAGTGCACGCATTGGCGGCGTAACAAAGGCCGGATTGTTCGTCACCTTGAACGAGACGGGTGCCGATGGCTTCGTGCCAATCCGCGAGTTGGGCGATGAGTATTTTGTCTATGACGAAGCAAGGCATTTGTTGGTGGGGGAACGCTCCGGTGAAGGCTATCAGATGGGCGATCAGGTAACGGTACGACTGATGGAAGCCGCCCCCGTGGCGGGTGCGCTGCGGTTCGACATGGTGAGCGAAGGTAAAACCGGCTATGGGCTGGAACGCAGCCGCCGGTCCAACCATATGAGTGGAAGGCGCGGCAGGCAGTTCTCAAAGCCGAGCGCGCGCCGGGGCGGCCCGAAGCGTCGCCGCAATTAGGAGCTAGAAATGGTGGACGCACAGCAGATTTTCGGCGGTACTACGGGTGATGAAACCGCCCGTAGCAAGCGTAAATCCATGTGGCGGGGTTGGCGCAAACGTTGCCCGAATTGCGGTCATGGAGAACTGTTTGACGGCTATGTTGCCAGCGCGGACAGTTGCAGTGAATGCGGTGAAGAATTTCACCATCATCGAGCCGACGATTTTCCGGCCTATCTTGTCATGTTCATCATTGGCCACACGCTGATCCCAGCCTTTCTCATGGCATATTTTTGGATCGATCTTGGACCCTGGCAGCAGGTGCTTCTTTGGTTGCCGCTAACAGTTTTGGCGACACTATATCTGTTGCCCCGGGTGAAAGGTGCCGTGATCGGCCTGCAGTGGGCGCTGCGGATGCACGGTTTTGGCGGCCATGAAGACGAGGCTTATGAGCTGTGACGACGCAAATACCGTTGCTCGACTGGCAGGATTTTCAGCATGACGAAGCCAAATTTGTAGCCGAACTTGGGGCTGCATGTCGGGATACGGGCTTTTTTCTCCTCAAGGGCCACGGAATTGAGCGGTCACTGATCGACGCTGTGTTTGATCAGTCACAAACCTTTTTTGAGTTGCCGGAAGCCGAAAAAGCGCCCCTCGATATCTACAAGTCCCCGGCCAATCGTGGCTGGTCGCGCGTTGGGTCAGAAAACCTGGACGATGGCGGCGAATTGCGTGACATCAAAGAGGCTTTCAATGTGGGCCTCGATCTTGCTGCTGACGATCCCCGCGTTGTGCGTGGAGATCCGTTTCGCGGTGTGAATGTGTGGCCAGACCTGCCCGGCTTTCAGCGTACTATGCTCGACTATTTCGATGCGGTGCTCAAACTCAGTGTCGATGTGCACGAAGCTATTGCACTTGATCTGGGCCTGCCCCGCCGGTGGTTCGACCAGCACCTGGATGCGCCGTTGGCGACGTTGCGGACGCTTTGGTACCCCGCCGACACCAATGGTGACAATGAGACCGGCGCCGGCGAACACACAGATTACGGATCGCTGACCTTCATCATGTCCGATGGCGTACCGGGGCTACAATTGAGACCTCGAAGGCAGGCAGGTGGCGAAGCGGAATGGATCGACGTGCCGCACTATGACGGCGCGTTCATCGTCAATATTGCGGATTGCCTGATGCGCTGGACGAACGATCTGTACGTTTCCACGCCTCATCGGGTGTTGCCCCCTGCCCGCAAGCGCCAGTCGATAGCGTTCTTTCTCGACCCGAATCCTGACAGCATCATCGAAGCCCTGCCCACCGCCACGGGCCCTTCAAAATATCCGCCGATCAGCAGTGCCAACTATCTGAAGATGCGTTTGAACCAGACCTATACCGAAGAAGTGGCATAGAAGCCGACCGAACCAGCGTTTAGCTGGCCGTGCCAACTTGACATGAATGACCCGCTGGCTCATTAGACGTGCAATCAAGGCTGGGGCGACTCAGCCCTTTTTTCATTGAATTAGGGCACGATAAGATGGCCAAAGCCACTACGATAAAGATCAAGCTGCAGTCGACGGCCGGCACCGGCCATTTCTACGTCACCAAAAAGAACTCGCGCACCATGACTGAGAAAATGGTCAAGCGTAAGTATGACCCGGTTGCAAAAGCGCACGTCGAATACAAGGAAGCCAAGATTAAGTAATCCCGGCTTCAGACGACAATTTCAAAACCCCGCACCATCAGGTAGCGGGGTTTTTTGTTTGCAGATTCAAAAACTGAAATGGAATGGGGTCGACCGAACCGGCCCGGCTTTTGCCTGTAGCCTCGCGCGGGGCGCGCGCGATATGGCCCGGTCGACTGCTCAACGAAACCCCGGTAGATGCGGCGGACCCGGAGCAACGCTTTGTGAGCCACCATGCTATGGAACCAAGCGCGACATCTGACAAATGAAAACAGCATATCGGACTGTTTTGCGTGCAAACAGAGTCAAAAAGTAAACTTAAAACTCTGAATTTAAATAGAATTCTATCTATTTAGAGATTGGCGCAAATGCTCGGCGTGGCCTTGGGCGACCCTCATCTGCCGCTGGCGCACTTGGTTCACCGCCCTCAGCTCCATCAGGACTGTCCGCCGAATTGGGCATTGGCGTTACGCTGCCCGGCGCTTCGCCATCGTCACCGTTTGTATTTTCGCGGGTGAATTTGAGGCCTTCATTGCCGCCAGCGCCGTCTTGGCGTTGGAATTTGAGACCTTCGTCAGACTGTTCGCCACTTTCTTCGCGGGTGAATTTGAGGCCGCTTTCACCTCCGG
>JBCDIB010000272.1:0-3678 GCA_038749385.1 Pseudomonadota bacterium
ACGGTCTTCGAAGTTGAGCTTACCTTCGACGTCACCAACGAAAAGGGCGAGACCGTGCAGTTTGGTTCCGTCGCCGGTGGTGGCCGCTATGACGGGCTCGTGTCGCGCTTCACCGGTCAACCCATGCCTGCGACTGGGGCTTCTATCGGCGTGTCGCGGCTGATGACGGCGCTGCGCAACCTTGGCAAGCTCGACGATCATTCGGTGCAGGCCCCCGTCGTGGTGACCGTGATGGACGGCAAGGACGCTGACGCCGTGGCTGGCTATATGGGCATGGCGAAGCAACTTCGTGATGCGGGCATTCGCGCCGAGATGTATCAGGGCAACCCCAATAAATTTGCCAAGCAGCTGGCCTATGCCGACAAGATTGACGCGCCGGTGGCCATTATCCAAGGCTCGGACGAGCGCGAGCGCGGTATGGTGTTGGTGAAGGATTTGGCCGAGGGCAAACGTCTGGCCGAGAACATAACCTCCAACGAAGAATGGCGCGCCGCCCGCGTGGCGCAGCAGGAAGTGCCCGTGGCAGACATGGTTGCCACCGTGCGCGCAATCCTAGACAGCGAAGCCCAAGCCACGTCGTGACCCCAAGCGGCAAAAATGTGCGCGATGAAGTTGAGGCCAAGCTGCGCGCCCGCTTTGGTGCGCTGACGGACGTGCCGTTGCTGCAACCGCTGGACGCCTACCTCGACACGGCGGGGGAGGGCTTTCGTTCGCGCCTGTTTGTAACAAACGGTGAAAACGGTGAGGAGCTGTGCCTGCGGCCGGAATTCACCATCCCACTTTGTCTGGCCCATGATGGCACCCAACCGCGCAACTACGCCTATTGCGGAGACGTGTTTCGGCGCGGGCGAGATGGTCATGCGCAACACGCGCAGGCCGGGGCCGAGATGCTTGGCGCGGGTGTGGACGCGGATGTGCAAGTGCTGCAAGCCGCGCTGGAGCTTTTGCCTAGCGAGGCCATAAACGCAGAATTGGTGTTGGGCGATCAGGATTTGTTTGAGGCATTGCTGGCCCGGCTGGACATCACCCCCAGTCTGCGCCAGCGCCTGTTAAAGGCATTTGGGCACCCCGGGCAATTGACCGAGTTGCTGGATCGGGCCATGGACGGACGGCAATTGAATGCCTTGCCCGAAGGCTTGCAGGCGATGGCCAGAGCCGGAGACAGCGTTCGATTGGCAGACGAAATCGCCACCACCGTGCGCGGTCACGGGTTGCCTGTAACGGGAGGTCGTGAACCTCGCCACATTGCGGAACGGCTCGTCGATTTGGCCACCACATTTGCGGAGCCTATGCCTACCGGTAAGCGAGCAATTATCGACGGCTACCTCTCGCTCACCGCCCCCTATGGCGAGATCGAAAACACCCTTCGTGCCTTTGAAACCCAACATGATGTCAGCTTTGGCGCGGCACTCGATCGTTTCGATGCCCTGCTGCGTCGGCTGAAAACGGCATTGCCCGCCCGTTTCGAGGCGGGTTTTGGGCGTCCGCTCGATTATTATTCCGGGCTGGTTTTCGAGGTTCGGGCCGTGGGCCGGGACGTGCCAATTATCTTCGGTGGCCGCTATGACCATTTGCTCGCGGCTCTTGGTGTGGCAGACGCACCCGCAGTGGGATTTGCGACCGCGCTTGACCGGTTGGAGGAACTGGCTGGCGAAGGTGAGGTGGCATGAGCGAACCCATTGCTATCGGTCTGCCCTCTAAAGGGCGGTTGAAAGAAGCTGCGCTTGAGGTCTTCGAGAAGGCGGGTCTGGCGATTGACCTGCCATCCGACCCCCGCAGCTATCGGGGCACTGTGTCTTCCCATGGATACATAGACGTGGTGTTTCTATCGGCCTCTGAGATTGCCCGCGACGTGGCCGCGGGGCGCGTGCACCTTGGTGTTACCGGCCTTGATCTCGCCCATGAGAATATCCCGGATTTCGCCGACAAGATCGCGTTTGAAGCGCCTTTGGGCTTTGGCTTTGCCGATGTGATCGTCGGCGTGCCGGAGGCCTGGTTTGATGTGGAAAGCATGGATGATTTGGGGGCTGTGGCGGGCCAGTTCCGCGCCCTGTACGGCCGGCCAATGAAGGTGGCCACAAAATATGTGAACATCACCAATCGCCATTTCCGGCAACATGGGATCGACCTGTACCGCATCATCGAAAGCCTTGGCGCCACCGAGGCCGCCCCGGCTGCCGGGTCTGCGGATATCATAGTCGACATTACGACGACCGGCTCCACCATGCGGGCGAACCACCTCAAACAGATCGTCGATGGCACCATGCTGGAAAGTCAGGCGACGCTGATGCGGTCAAAAACTGTCACTGCAAGTGACCAGCAGAGCTCGCTGATAGCGCAGGTGGTGGATGCACTGGCACGGGCCACCGGCTAGAGCGCTGCCACGCTTACCAATGGTTGGTGCCGGGGACGCCTTTGACCGGGCCGGTGATATTCTCCGTCAGCCAGCCACCATAGAAATTCCCTGGCTGGGGCAGCACCACCATTTCGCCGACGCGGCATTCATCCATCGGCTCGGCATAGATGGCCAGATAGTTGGTGATAGGGATGAAGGCTGAAGTTGGTTTCGGGTAACACCAAGCCGCTGCCGGGGCGCGCCTGTTGGGGCCGACAATGTCGAAATAGGCCGCACGCCCCTTCCACTCGCAAATGCTGGTGCGGGCTATGGGCTTGAACCAATCCATCTGCAGGTCGGCCTGTGGGATGTAATAGGTGGGCGGGTGGAACGTCTCCAGCACGCGAAAGCCTGATGTGGTGTTGGCAATAATGGTGCCGTCAAACAACACCATCAGCCGTTCAGCTACCGGCTCCAATGCGGGTGGGCGAGGATAGTCGCCGACGTTCTCCATCTTAGCCATCTGCTTGCCTTCTATCTGCCTTGCGACGGTCTTTCAGTTTGCGCGATCCCTTTAATGGGCGGGGCCGAAGACGTTGAAACAGCTTTGGCCGCGGCGACACACCCGTGTCAGGCCGCACATTTGGCGTGCGCAATACGGGGCTGACTTCGGACACGTTGGAGCGGGTTTCGCGAAATACGATATACAGTCCTGACCCGATGACGATGCTTGCACCGATAACAGTCCATCGGTCGGGGAGTTCTGCAAACAGCCACCAACCGTAAAGTGTGGCCCAGATGATCTGCGTATATTGCATAGGCGCCACCACGGCGGCGGGCGCCAGGCGGTAGCTCTGTACGATCATAAATTGCGCGCCCACGGCAAAAAGGCCGATCACCCCCATCATTGCGAGATCGATAAGCTGCATTGGGCGGTACACCCAGGGTTGCAGCGCCCCCATGACGATGATCAGGGCGTAGAGCGGGTAAAGGACTATAACAGCCGTGCGCTCTCCCCGCCCCAGTTTGCGCACCAGCAGGGCGCCGAATGCGCCGAACACCGCACACCCAAGTGCCGCCAGATGGCCAAGGGTAAAATCCGCCGCGCCGGGCCGCAAAACAACCAGCACTCCGATGAGGCCCACCGCCACCGCAATCCCGCGCCGCAGGCGAATGGTCTCCCCAAGGATGGGGACAGCCAGCAGCGTGATCAGCAGCGGCATGGTGAAGATCAGCGCATACACCTGCGTGAGCGGGAGCACCGTGAAGGCGTAGAAAGCGCAGGCCATGGCCGCCACGTTGAGCAAGGCGCGCAGGCTGATCAGCAACGGCCGATGGGGCCG
>JBCDIB010000273.1:0-3648 GCA_038749385.1 Pseudomonadota bacterium
GCGCCATCATAGGCAAACTGACAGCCTGTCTGCGCGGGGGTAAGCCCGTCAATGACACGCAGCAGATCAGCGGCGGCCTCACCGGGTGGTCTTACGTTCAGGCCGGCTTTTGCGAATGGCGCAGACAAGTCGCTCTGCACAGTGCCGGGGTGCAACGCAACGCACACCGCGTCCTGATGGGTGCGCTTGAGCTCAATGGCAGCGCAGCGCACAAATTGGTTCAATGCAGCCTTGGACGCGCGATAGCTGTGCCAGCCGCCCAGCGAGTTGTCACTGATCGAACCTACCCGTGCCGACAGAGTGGCGAATACAGCCCGCCCCTCGCGCGGAAACAATGGCAGAAAATGCTTCATCACCAAAGCCGGGCCCATGGCGTTAAGGCGGAAATTTTTTTCCATCGCCTCCTGCGTCAGCTGGCGCAGGGCTTTTTCCGGAGAGATCGTTTCATCGTGCAAGAAGCCCGTCGCGTCGAACACAAGACCTACGGTGCCTGCAGCCTTGGCGGCGTCAGCGCAATTGGCGATGCTTGCCTCGTCGGTGAGGTCGAACGACGGTTGTGAGGAGCGGCTGAACCGCAGGACGACGGCATATTGGCCAGCCGCTTCAAGCGCATCTGACACGGCCGCACCAATGCTCCCCGTCGCGCCGAGGACCACGGCCACTTCATTTGTCTTGCTCATGGTTTAACTGTCGAGCCACATAAGCCGCATGGCCGCATCCGCACCGGGCATCAGGGCGAAGAGCAAGGCCAGAAGCAGCGGTATTGCCAACCACAGATGGCCCGGCGTTTGAGGGTCACGACGCTTGGCCTTCACGCGCACCTTGGAACCGGTAGAATTGTTTCGGCGATATGTCATGTCGATCCTCATTCAGTCCCAGTTGCAACGCCGCGGCTTCACCGCAGTTCCCGAAAGCTAAGTGTCGCTGTCCAGGGGACGGGGGTTTCCATCCTCATCAATGGCAACGAAAGTGAAAATCGCATCCGTCACTTTTTCTCGTACGCCGGTCAAAAACCGCTGGGCGTAGGCAGATACATGGATCTTCATCGAGCTTCGACCAGTGGTCTCGATCTCGGTATAGACGCACAAAACGTCGCCCACCTGCACCGAGCGAATAAAGCTCATTGCGTCCAGCGCCACTGTGACCACCCGACCCTTCGCACGGGTACGGCCGGCAACGCCACCGGCCAAATCCATCTGGCTCAACACCCAGCCGCCGAAAATGTCGCCGTTGGAATTGGTGTCCGCCGGCCGCGCCACTGTGCGGATTGTCAGTTCGCCCTCGGGCTCGTCTGTGTCGGTCATATTGGCCCCCCCTTGTTCTCCGCACCATCGCTCTGATCAGCGGAACAGGCCATCCCCCTGTTCGTCTATGACCTGCCGGGCTTTCGCAATGGTGGCTGTGGCCGCCACGTCTTGGCCGGCGAACAGATCGGCCCGAATGAGGTGATGACGCTTCTCTTCGCCATCCACCGTCTTGGAGATGTACCCCGCAAGCCGCCATTGCTGGCCGTCCTTCATCGGGTCAGGTGTGATGGCGAAGTCTTTATACACCTCCGCGGGCGTGGCTGGCGCAGCCTCACCCCCACCGGAACCACCACCAAACAATTTCTTCAAAAATGACATGTGAACCTCTTTTGGCTTCGACAGTAACGGGCCCCGCGCCGGTGGCAAGTTGCGGCGCTGTCACCCCTCCAGATAATGTAGCGCCACCTGCCGCGTGTGCGGTGCGTCCCGGTGCTCGAACAAATAGATACCCTGCCACGTGCCCAGCACCATGACGCCATCCACCACCGGCACTCCAATGCTCGTCTGCATCATGGCTGCCTTAATGTGCGCTGGCATGTCGTCCGGCCCTTCCATCGTGTGCATGATGTAGCCCATGGATGAATCATCGCTGGGCGGCACGAGGCGCGCGAAATAAGCCTGCAAATCACGTTGCACATCAGGGTCGGCATTTTCCTGGATGAGCAGCGAGCACGATGTGTGGCGCACAAAAACTGTCAGCAAGCCATTCTCTGCGCCCATATCAGCCACCGCCTGCGCCGCATCCCTCGTAAACTCGTACAAACGCTGCCCCGACGTGTGGATGTTCAGCGTGCTGATGGGCATGGGCATCTCCAGAAAAGTGGCCGCACAAGCGAGCCATTGCCCGCCACGGCCTTATGTTCAACCCTGCACCGACGCTGGACAAACAGGAAGCGCGCAAAGGAGCTGATATGGCCGATATTCAACTGCATGAAAGCTGGCGCGAGCCGCTGAAGCCGCAATTCAACTCGCTGGAAATGCAGTCGCTCAAGGCCTTCCTGCAATCCGAGCGGCAGGCGGGCAAAACCATCTTTCCCCGCCCCGCCTATTGGTTCGCCGCGCTGGATACCGTGCCGCTGGATGAGGTGAAGGTCGTGATTTTAGGACAGGATCCCTATCATGGCCACGACAATGGGACGCCGCAAGCCCATGGGTTCAGCTTCTCGGTGCCCGAAGGCGTGCGCGTGCCGCCCTCACTGGTCAACATCTACAAGGAGCTGGAAGGTGATCTCGGCATCGCCCCCGCCAACCATGGCAATCTTGAGCGCTGGGCGGCCCAAGGCGTGCTATTGCTAAACTCGGTGCTGACGGTGGAGGCCCACAAAGCCGCCTCCCATAAGGGTCAAGGCTGGGAGCAATTCACTGACGCTGTGATCCGCTTGGTCGCGGAACGGGACAAACCGGCGGTTTTCATCCTGTGGGGCTCATACGCGCAGAAAAAAGCTGCCTTCGTCGACGCCCATAAGCACTTGATCGTGAAGTCACCGCACCCTTCGCCTTTAAGCGCCCATAACGGCTTCTTCGGCACCAAGCCGTTCTCAAAAGCCAATGCGTTTCTGGCAGGGCATGGGATGGAGGAAATTGATTGGCGGGTTGAGTGAAGCTGCCTCCGCACGGGTCTGTGAACATGTTCACGCAAAGCTGACCGAGCTTTTGATTTACAGCCCATAGTGCCGCACCCATACTTTTGGCCCAGTCAAATTAAGGGCGAAAGAAGAACATGGCGATCTTTGCGAAACGCAATCGGATTTTGGCTCGCGCGGTGGTCGCAGCCTTTTTCACAGTGCTGGCCTCCGCAGCTCTTCCCGCGTCGGAAAAACTGCCCAACCATGTGATCGAGAAGTTCGGGCAACCACCAGAGATACCCAATGGCCCGCTGTCCGAAGATCTGCACAGAGCGGTGCAGACCGCCTTCATAACCAGTATGCGCGACAGGACCTGGGGCCGTGACCAGTCTCTTGCGATGGGCGAGATCGTTGAGGCGGGAGATCCGCGCATGGTCTGGCTGATCGCAGACCTGCTGCGCTTCACCCAGGGTGCCCAACTGTCCGAGGCCCTAGGCGGCGCGGCCAGCCAACTTCTGGGCAAGCCCATGCCACGCCAAAACCTTTGGGGTGTGGTGACCGACCATCTGATCGCATGGAAGATTGCCGCTCCACCCAACTATCTGGAAGCGAAACGTGCAATCTTCACCAGTGTCGTACCGGACTGGGAGAGGCTTTTCGTCGAGGGTGACATTGACTGGCGCCACGTATCCTGGGGCGGCGTGCTGATCGACGATCGGCTGTTCGGCAAGACCGATGACCCCTGCAACTGCATACCGGCGGCCGACAATCCAGAC
>JBCDIB010000274.1:0-3555 GCA_038749385.1 Pseudomonadota bacterium
CAAGCCGAGGGCTCGTGCCTGATCAAATGCGGCAACACCCATGTGCTGTGCACCGCGTCGCTGGAAGAGCGTGTGCCGCCATGGCTGCGTGGCGGTGGAAAAGGCTGGGTGACGGCTGAATATGGCATGCTGCCCCGGGCCACCAATGAGCGCATGCGGCGCGAGGCCAGCTCCGGCAAACAGTCGGGCCGCACGCAAGAAATCCAGCGCCTGATCGGCCGCTCCCTGCGCGCCGTGGTGGATATGCACGCCCTTGGCGAACGCCAGATCACGCTGGATTGCGATGTTATTCAGGCCGATGGCGGCACCCGCACAGCCTCGATAACCGGTGCCTACGTGGCGTTGGCCCAGTGCATCAAATGGATGGAAGCGCGCCAGATGGTCATGCCTGGCAAGGTGCTGACAGACAATGTGGCCGCTATTTCCTGCGGCATTTATAAGGGCACGCCGGTCCTCGATCTCGACTATCCCGAAGACAGCGACGCGGACACGGATGCCAACTTCGTCATGACCGGCCGTGGTGGCATCGTAGAAATTCAGGGCACCGCGGAAGCCGAGCCGTTCTCTGAGGACGAATTCAACGCTCTCATGGGTCTGGCCAAGGCTGGCATATCAGACCTCGTTTCCGCGCAAAACGCGGCACTTGAGACCGCCTGATGGCCGCCGCTCAAATACGTAAGCTCCAAAAGGGTCAGCGCCTTGTCCTGGCCACCCACAATGCGGGGAAACTTCGGGAGGTGCGGGAGCTGATCAGCCCGTTTGGCATAGATGTGGTGAGCGCGGGCGAACTGGGCCTGCCTGAGCCGGAGGAAACCGGCACCACGTTTGAAGCAAACGCCAAGACCAAGGCCATGGCAGCCGCCTTGGCCACAAACCTGCCTGCTTTGTCCGACGATAGCGGATTGGAGGTGGATGCGCTGGACAAGCGCCCGGGGGTTTACACTGCCGACTGGGCGGAAAAGCCGGAAGGCGGTCGCGACTTCGCCATGGCCATGCAGCTCGTCGAAAACATGTTGCAGGAAAAGGGCATCACCGACCCTGCGGACCGTAAGGGCCGTTTTGCTGCCACCCTGTGTCTGGCCTGGCCCGACGGCCATTGCGACTTCTTTCGCGGGGACGCCGAGGGCACACTTGTCTGGCCACCAAGGGGCGATGACGGGTTTGGCTACGATCCTGTGTTCCAACCAGATGGCCATGAGCGCACCTTCGGTGAGATGAGCGCCGAGGAAAAGCACGGCTGGAAACCCGGCGACCCCGAAGCCCTGTCCCACCGCGCGCGGGCCTTCAAGCTGTTCGCAGAGTCCTGCCTTGGATCTTGAGGCGACCGGCCCCTCATCCGGGTTTGACGACGGTACGCCGGGCTTTGGGCTTTACGTCCACTGGCCCTTTTGTGCCGCCAAATGCCCCTATTGTGACTTCAACAGCCATGTGCGCCGCACAGCGCCCGTGCAGGAAGATTATGTCAGCGCTTTCAGGGCCGAATTGGCGCATATGCGCGCCCTCACCGGCCCAAAGCCGCTGACCAGCATTTTCATAGGCGGCGGCACACCCTCGCTCATGGACCCGATCACCGTGGATGCCGTTTTGTCGGAAGCCGAGAAATTGTGGGGCTTCGCCGAGACACCCATTGGCGGCATTGAAATCACCATGGAGGCCAACCCCTCATCGGTGGAGGCCGAGCGGTTTCGCGGTTACCGGGCAGCTGGGGTCAACCGCGTGTCGCTGGGGGTTCAATCGCTCGACGATAGTGAGCTGAAATGGCTGGGCCGCCTGCACAGCGCCGACGAGGCGCGCCGGGCCATCGGCCTGGCGCGGGAAATCTTTCCCCGTATGAGTTTCGATCTGATCTACGCCCGGGCACGCCAAACCGAAGACGCCTGGCGCGCGGAGCTGGAACAGGCCATCAAGCTGGCCGCCGATCATCTGTCCCTTTACCAATTGACCATCGAGCCCGGCACAGCATTTTGGGGCCTGGCCGAACGGGGTAAAACGCTGATCCTGCCCCCGGACGATGCGGCGCATCTGTATGAAGTGACCCGGGAGGTCACCGCCGCCCACGGCCTTCCAACCTATGAGATTTCCAACCACGCCAAACCGGGGTGCGAAAGCCGCCACAATCTCACCTATTGGCGGCAGGGCGATTATGTTGGCGCGGGCCCCGGCGCCCACGGGCGCATTACGGTAGACGGGGTTCGCACCGCGACAGCCACCGAGGCCAACCCCGAAGCATGGCTGGGCCGCGTCACCAGTTTCGGCCACGGCATGATGGAGACCGAACAGCTTTTGGCCGAAGAGCAGGCAGACGAAATGCTGCTCATGGGCCTGCGCTTGCGTGAAGGCTTGGACCTGCCCCGTTATGAGGCCCTGCGCGGTGAGCCGCTGAGCCAAGACCGCGAGGCCCATTTGCAGGGCCATGGGCTACTGGAGAGGGTGGGCAACGCGCGGCTGCGGGCGACTGAAAAGGGCGCATTGCTGCTCGATGCACTGGTGGCAGACCTAGCCGGATGAGCCGACTGGCCAGCCGATCCATCGACGAACTCAAGAGGCTGGCGCACCATTTGACGTTGGTATTATCTGTGTTTTCGAGAAATTCTTGACTGGTTGGTAAAAAAACGATTGTCTGGACACTCACAGTTCAAGGGTGTCCCATGTCCAATCCGCTGACTACCAATTTCACTGGTCTTGAGTTCGTCAATCCATTCGTCTTGGCCTCCGCGCCACCAACGGAAAGCAAGAAGAAGATCCTGCGGGCGTTTGAAGCCGGCTGGGGCGGTGTTGTGACCAAGACCATCGGCTTGCACCCGGTGGAAAATGTTGCGGGGCCCAAAACGATTTTCCAGCGTACCAGCGACGTGAAACCCTACATGTCCCGTGTGAAACGCCCCGACACGGTTTCCCACTCGTCATGGAATTGGGAGCTTATCTCGGATCAACCGCTGGATATGTGGTTGCCGGACCTCGAAGAGATCAAAACCACCTATCCCGACCGCATGCTCATCGGCTCGATTATGGCCGGCGCTGACGGCGAAGAGGAAATGGACAATTGGCGCAAGCTGGCGAAGGCCTGCGTAGGTGTGGGCTGTGACGCGTTGGAGCTGAACATGTCCTGCCCGCATATGGACCGCAAAGACATGGGCGCCCACATCGCCAATGATGAGGACGTGGTAAGAGCCATCGTCACCGCTGTGAAAAGCGCAGTGGATGTGCCCATTTGGGTCAAACTGACCCCAGCAACCTCTGCTCTGGTGGATGGAGCGCGGGCTGCATATGACGCCGGCGCATCGTCCATTTCCCTGTGCAACACTTTCCCGTCTTTGCCCCTAATGGACCCTGAGACCATGAAGTTTGAAGTTGAGGTGGATGGTTTGGTGACGTCAGGCGGATTGGGTGGCCTGGCCATTCTACCCCAGGCTCTACAGCGCGTGTGTGACATCGCAAAAGCCTTTCCGGACAATTCAATCTCAGGCATTGGCGGCATTCGCGGCTTCCGCGAAGCCTTCAAATTCATCGCCCACGGCGCCGGCAATTTGCAGGTGTGCACCGCCGCGATGGAAG
>JBCDIB010000275.1:0-3518 GCA_038749385.1 Pseudomonadota bacterium
CCCATGGGCGCTCATCAACACGATGGGGATATCAGTCGTGCAAGCACACTCATTCACCAGATCAAGGCCGCCATAAGCTGGCATGCGCACGTCACAAAGCAGGAGATCAAAATCGGGAGCCCGCAACCTCTGACCGGCGACTTTGGCATCGTCCGTGGTCTCCACGTGAGCCCCGGCGCTCGACAGCAAATGCGCCAGCGATTGCCGCATCTCTCGGTCATCATCCACCACAAGCACCCGTGCGTTCAGCTTCATGGTTGGCCTCTGTCCACCATCGGCAAAACAATGCTGAACAGCGCACCGGCGCTGGAGCTCTCCACCTCCAGCCGTCCACTGTGCTCGGCGGCGATGGCATCCACAATCGAAAGGCCCAGCCCCATACCATCACCGGACGCCCGGGTGGTAACGAACGGTTCTGTCAAGCGCTCGAGCTCAACCCCACGCACGCCGGGTCCGGTGTCTCTGACGCGGATCGCCAACTCATGGTGTGCAAGTGTTTGGACCCAAATGCACACCTTCGCCACCGCATCAGGCGCGTCATCGCGCCCGTCATCGCACCCTTCAGAGGCTGCCCGTAACGCATTGCGCAACAAGTTGACGACGGCCTGTTCCAGGCGCAGGGCGATTCCTTCAACATTCATGTTGTCAGGCGTGTCACCCACCTGCAGTTCCACGTCGGCCTGCAATGCATCATGGCGCACCAGATCCACAGCGTTGGCGACAATATTTGACACATCGACCCGGCGCGCCGCTTGGTCGTCGGCGGTTGCGAAGAACCGCAGCTGCATGGTGATGCCAGATATGCGCTCCACCAGTCTGGACAGACGGCCCAGCGTATCGGGTGAAGGTTGATTGCCCTCGAACTCCGCTGCGGCCAGATGGTTGCGCATTGCGGATATGGGTTGACTGAGTTCGTGGCTTATACAGGCGGACAAATGCCCGAGCGTGACCAGCTTGTCGCGCTGACGCAGGCGAAATTGGGCGCGGTTGAGATCAGCGTTCGCGGCGGCCAGTCGACGGCGGCTTTCCCGTGATGTGGCCAGGGCCATCTCAATGCGCCGAGACCGCAAAAATGTCGCCAGTAAAAGGACCAGCAAAATCGCCAGAGCCGCCAGGGAAGTCGCACCCAGTGCGGATCTCGTCACCTGACCTGATGGAAGTAGAAACCGCACTTGCCACTCCGGCCGCAAAATGGTCGCGGTGCCAACCACATAGCTTTCGCCATTGAGCAAAACATCGTTGGAATTTTCCTGCACCCAGTCGGCGGGCGTGATCTCAACCCGCCCAAACTGTCGTGGGTCAGTGCCACCACTGGTGCCGTCCGTGCTGTTAGTGGCAGGGCCAGCCAAATTGGAGAGGGCGGGTCCCGCTTGGGGTACGGAGGTATAGAGCAGGTTGGTGTTTGAACTAAGAACCACCACGCCCGCCTCATTGGTGACGATGATCGGCACGTCAGCCCGCGACAGGACGGCCTGCAACTCTGCAACGTCCAGTTTCACCGCCACAACACCGTCCGCGCCGGCAGGCCGAGGACTCTCAAGCTGCCCGTCAGGAGGCTGACCATCCAGAGGCGCAGCTATGAAATAGCCGGGTCTGCCCGTGGTGGCCCCCACTGCGAAATATTCGCCAACCTTGCCGGCCAGGGCGTCGATAAAATATGGCCGGAAGCCGTAATTCTGGCCCAGAAAGCTGATCGTCGCCCGATGGTTGGATGCGGCTAGAACATTCCCATCCCCGTCCATGACATAAATTGCCTCGAGCCCACTGGTCCGGGCAAACTCTTCCAACCGTAGGCTGGCCGCGACGGTTTTCGCATTCTCCCCGGCCGTTTGTCCTGTGCCAGAGGGTTTCACCACCTCTTGGAGCGACACATCCGCCGCCAGAATCGAGGGTAAATAACGATATCGCTCAATGGAGCGCTCAAGCAGACCAGCATACAATTGCGCCTGCGCATTGGTCCGGTTGGCCGCCTGGTCGTGGAAGTAGGAGAAGGAAACCAGCGCCACCAATGCGATCGCAACCGAAGCGATGATGAGCAGCGAGATCGCAACCCCCGCCCTCAGGCCGCCTACTTGGTTGGGTTCTGTGCCTGGCGTTGCTTGGATGGCTGGCTGCAATTTGTCTGGCGCGGCGGCAAAACGGGGGTGCGACCGCGCCGCGGCGCTGGTTTGGGCAAGATCTTCAATTTGGGTATTGGCCGCCATGGGCAGACGCTAGCCGCGCTTGGTTGCCAAGGCAAAGCGCGAGCGCTTAGCCAGCGCCTACACAGGCAAAAGGCCTGCAGATTTCCGCAACCCTGAACCACCAAGCTGCAATATTGCGCTTTGCAACCACGTAAGCCTTCATCAAAAGTTAAGCGCGCAATAATGAAGTGCTACGAATTCTATCAATAGTTGATTTACCACCATCCGTTAGTATTCCGTCAAACGGAGCAACTGTTCATGCGTATACTTCTGTTCGTAGCGGCTATTCTTGGAATTCTAACGACGGGCGCATTTGCCCAAGATGGCTGGGTGGCCGCAAAGGTGAAGCAGCCCGCCCGCTACACGCTGGACAGTCAAACCTGGAATGATATCCGCCCCGGCATCAGCATCCCGAAGGCCAGCTGGATACATGTCGGCCCCCGTGGACGGCTTCTCCTGCGCCGGGGCCGCGAGAGCATTTCGTACAAATCCAATACGCTCGCTGCTGTCATTCAGAAGACACGGGGCCGCAAAACCGAAATCCGCCAGCAGATCGGCGACCTGACGATTGATGTCGACAAGCGCGCCCAGCCCCATTTGGAAGTCAAAACGCCATTTCTGGCGGCTGTGGTAAAAGGCACAAAATTTACTACCAAGACCGGCCACCATGGAACAAAACTCAAGGTCGAGCGCGGCTCGGTACAGGTCACGCGGCAGGACAGCGGCGAACGCACAGACGTCAATGACCGCCAAAGCGTGGATGTGGATGTGACCAAGTCGAGACCTTTGCGGGTTAGGGGTCCCGGTCCAAAGGCGGCCGTTGTTCAGGTGACACCCACAAGGCCGGCAGTAGCACCCATTCGGCCCGTCAATCGTGTGCCCGTGCGCGTGCAACCGGTCGCTGCAACCGAGGCACAAAGGCCGGGCAGTCGCCGTGCAACGCAATCCCAGGGTGAAGGCTCCAGCAACGGTCCTTCGAATATCATGACGATCGTCGCGGGCAATCCGACGGCCGCACCGGTCACGGCCCCTGCTCCTGCGCCAATAACAAATCCAACTCCAAGCCCGAACCCAAATACGACTCCAGCCCCAACGCCCAATCCAGTTCCCGCTGCAGGACCGGTGACGACCCCGGCACCCGCCCCCTCAGCGCCACCGGCTACAACTCCGGAGACCACTCCATCAACGACCCCAGCGACAACGCCTGACACCAACAGCCAGCCGACAGCTCCCTCCAACCCACCGGCCAACGGTGGAGGCAACAACGGAAATGCAAATGGCGGTGGCAATGGCAATGCTGGCGGTAATGGCGGCGGCAATAACAACGATAATGAC
>JBCDIB010000276.1:0-3511 GCA_038749385.1 Pseudomonadota bacterium
ACGAAAAGGTTGAACCCGATGGGTGGCGTAATCTGCGCCATCTCGATGACCACCGTGACGAAAATGCCGAACCATATGACGTCGATGCCTGCTTCACGGATCATGGGCTCCACGATGGCCATGGTGAGAACCACCGCCGAGATGCCATCGAGGAAGCAGCCGAGGATGATGTAGAACACCAAGAGCGCCAGCAGCAGTTGGAAGCGGGTCAATTCGAAGGTGGCGATCCAGTCCGCCAGCCCGCGCGGCAGTCCGGTATAGCCCATGGCCAGGGACAAGAAGGCTGCCCCCGCGAGTATGAGCGTTATCATGGCCGACGTGCGAACTGCGCCCATGAGCGATTGCGAGAAGGATGTGGGGTTGAGCGAACCTTGGAACGCTGCAAGCACCAGGGCACCCACCACGCCGAAGGCAGCAGCTTCCGTGGCCGTGGCGACACCCGCATACATGGAGCCGATGACCAGCAGCACGAGCAGGATGACAGGGACAAGGTAAAGCGAATTGCGGATTTTCGCGCTCAACGACATACGAGGCTCGGCCGCCGGGTTCCACTGCCTCGACACGCGGGAATAGACGGCAACATAGGCCATGAACATGGATGCAAGCACGAGGCCGGGCAGCACCCCGGCGAGGAACAATTCGCGGATGCTCTCATTGATCGACACGCCATAGACGATGAGCGTAAGTGAGGGCGGGATCATAAGGCCCAGTGTCGCCGCGCCAGCCAAGGTGCCTATGACAACTTTTTCGGGATATTGCCGCGCCCGAAGCTCGGGTATGGACATGCGCCCCACCGTGGTCAGCGTCGCCGCGGACGAGCCTGAGACCGCGGCAAACACCGTGCAGCCGACAATGTTGGTATGCACCAACCCGCCAGGCAGCTTGGCCACCCATGGGCTGAGGCCCTTAAACATGTCTTCTGATAATCGCGTTCGGAACAGAATTTCGCCCATCCATACGAACAGCGGCAAGGCGGTGAGCGTCCATGACGAAGATGCGCCCCAGATGGTATTGATCATGGCCCCGCCAGCCGCGCGATCGGCGAGGAATGTGATGCCTATATAGGCAACACCCAGAAGCGACAGACCCACCCAGACGCCGGAGCCAAGAAGAACGAACAGGACGGCAAGGAAAATGAAAATGGAGGTCAGCTGGTCCATGGTTCAGCGCTCCCCATCGGCACTAATAGCTTTGGTGGGTACATGTTCATCATTGGCGCCACCCAACCCACCCTCCACGATGTTCGAGCGCCTGCGCAGCAGCAGCGTCAGCAAATTGTCCCAGAAGCAGATGGCGAAGATGACCGAACCAACGGCCATGGACATTTGCGGTATCCACAAAGGCGTCGCGTCGAGGCCGGAGGAAACGTCTTTGAACCGCCACGTCTGATAGGTGAAGATGCAGGCGTGGTAGGCAAAATAGGTGGTGGCGGCGGTGGCCACGCCATAGCACCACACCTCCCCCCAATGTCGGTAGCGGCCCAAATTGTTCAGCAGCAATGACACGCGTATGTGGCTGCCGGTGTTCAACGCATAGGCAAAGCCTAGAAAACTGGCCGCTGCCATGGCGTAGCCGGAATAGTCAGAGCCGCCGCGAAAGGCGAAGCCAAATGTGCGGGAGGCAACTTGCAGCAGGATGAGGCTGACAATCGCGATAAGGCAAAGTGCCGATGCAATCCCCGACGCCAGATAAAGGCGGTCGAGCCATTTGCGTATGGTCTGATGCATGGTTCGGCCCCCAACCGAATTTCAAAAGAAAAAGGCGCCGGCCCTGTTGTGGTGGGTCGCCGCCTTTGAGTGCATACGTCGTTTGAAGACTACATGCCTTTGAATTTTTCAACGATGGCGGCGCCGGTATCACCTGCGCTTTCAAGCCATTCGCTTGTCATGGTCGCACCGATTTCCTGGAGCTCGGACACCAAACCTTCGGAGGCTGGCTCCACGGTCATGCCGCCTTCGCGCAGGCCGTCATAGGTGAATTGGGTGTAGTCGCGGCTGGCCTGCAGGCCACGGGCCTCGGCCTCACCAGCGCATTCGGTGATGGCGGTTTTTGTGGCGTCGGACGCGGCGTCCCACATGTCCTTGTTGACCATCACGGAGTTGCGGGGCAGCCATGCATCCACTTCGTAATAATTGGTCACGCCGGCATCGAACACCTTGCGGTCATAGCCGGTGGCACCGGAGGACACCATGGAGTCCACGGCGCCAGTGGCGAACGCCTGTTGCACTTCGGCGGCTTCGATTTGGGTGGGCTGCATGCCCGCCAGCTCTGCAAGGCGCGATGTGGCGGCGTTGTAGGCGCGAAATTTCAAGCCATCCATATCAGCCACCGAGGTGACTTCTTTTTTGAAGTAGAGGCCCTGGGGTGGCCACGGCACCGAGTAAAGCAGCACCATATTCTGCTCGTCCAGCGCTGCTTCAAGATCAGGCTTTGCTGCTTCATACAGCTTCACGGAATCGTCAAACGATGTTGCAAGGAACGGCACTGAATCGATGCCGAACAGCGGGTTTTCGTTGGCGTGGGCGGACAACAGCCGCTCGCCGATGGGCACTTGACCGGTCTGGATGGCGCGCTTGATCTCGCCGCCTTTGAAGAGAGAACCACCGGGGTGCGTGACAATTTCCAGCTCGCCACCGGTCTTTTCCGTCACGCAGGCAGCGAAGGTCGCGCCATTTTCGGAGTGGAAGTTGGAGGCCGAATAGGCCATCGGCATGTCCCACTTTTCAGCGGCCACGGCCGGCGTGGCGATGCCGGCAGCAACGATAAGCGCGGCGCTGGCTTTGAGAATGTGTGTCAGTGTCATCGGTCTCTCCTGTTTCCCTCACCCGGT
The DNA here is from genome assembly GCA_038749385.1 of Pseudomonadota bacterium. GTDB lineage: Bacteria > Pseudomonadota > Alphaproteobacteria > Rhizobiales > Rhizobiaceae > JBCBXA01. The sequence goes on from JBCDIB010000276.1 coordinate 2,831, forward strand.
GGAGATCAAATTGACCGGTCCGGGCTGTAGACTGAAAGATCGTCATTTCGGGCGGTGCCCATCACGCAATCTGCAAGGATGCGACCAGTTTTGGCACTTGCTGTCAATCCGATGTGATGGTGGCCGACGGCCAGATGGGCATTGGGCAGGGCGGCGGGTGCGCCGATGTATGGAATGGAGTCTGCGGGGGCGGGGCGGTGGCCCATCCAGCGCTCGATGCGGCTGTAGGTTAGACCGGGCAAGGCGGCTTTGGTCTGTTCGATCAACAGTTCAAAGGGTGGCTCAGATGCCGGCGGTTTCAGCCCCGCAAACTCCACCACCCCCGCTGAGCGGATGCGCCCCTCCATGGGCGTGATGACGAACTTGCCCGCCGCCACCATGACCGGGCTGTTCGGCATTATGGATGGATCATGGAACTCCACATGGTAGCCGCGCTCTGTTTCCAGATGCAGCGTCACACCCAGCTTGGCGGCCAGGGCCTTCGACCATGCGCCGGTGGCCAGAACCACATCTGTGCACGGATATGTGGCCGTTTCACCAGTAACTGCCCGTACCGTTTGCTGCGCCTTATTCGTCGAGAACTCAAAGTCCACAACGCGGTCGCGCACGAACTGAACGCCTAGCCCTTCGGCTTCTTTCGCCAGTGCCTTCAAATAAGCATGGGGGTCGGTTATGCGGCCA
>JBCDIB010000277.1:0-3504 GCA_038749385.1 Pseudomonadota bacterium
CGCCATTTTCTTCGCGCATGTACCAGCTGGAGTCGCTTTACCGCAGCACGCCCATTTCCGGCTCACCGCGCGCTTGCCGCGCCTGAATGTCAGGGTGCGGTTCGGTGACGATATATTGGTGTTCGACGGGGATCACGGGCATCTCAATGCCCAGCATTTTACCGGTTTGACGCACAAAATTACCGGTGGCGGACACAAGATGATCGCAGGTGATGTCACCCTTATCTGTCTTCACCAACCACTTGTCGTCGACAGTGCGCTCAAAACCGCGCACGGATGTGTTGCGATAAATAGTTGCCCCGTGGTCCCGCGCACCTTTTGCATAGGCTTGGGTTAGATCAGCTGGCTGAACGTAACCGTCCCATGGGTGCTGGATGGCTCCCAAAAGGTCATCGGTTTTGCACAGCGGCCAGATTTCCTTGACCTCATCAGGCGTCAGGAAATTGCATTCGACGCCGATGGTCCGCGCTACGCCGGCATAATAGTGGTACTCATCCATACGGTCCTGGGTGCGGGCCAGGCGAATGTTCGACACGCGCTTGAGACCGACATTCTGGCCGGTCTCGTCTTCAAGCTCACCATATTGATCGACGGAGTATTTGTGGATCTGGCCCACCGCATAGCTCATGTTGAACAAGGGCAAGAGACCAGCTGCATGCCAGGTGGAACCTGACGTCAGCTCCTTGCGCTCGATCAAAACGCAATCCTCGCCCCAACCCTTTTTTGCCAGATGGTAAAGCGCCGACACACCCACTGCACCGCCACCGATTACCACCACACGTGCAGTCGTTTTCATCTACTGTTCCGATCCATATTGCCGCACAGAACGCAGTGATACGGCTTCATTTCCCATGGCGCTCTAGGGCGCTTTGAAAAAAGCCTATCCCGCACCACTCAATGGTCCAAGGTGGTTTGCGACACCGCGCACCGTTTTGCGACGCCGACGGCGCGTCGATCCTTTCGAAAACGCCATTCAATTGTGATTAGAATTCTTCGCCCCGTCGCGAAGGTGGTTTACAAATAGCCTTGAGCTGGACTAGCGTCCTCAAAGCGCTTTGGGAGGGGTGCTAGCTGTGGTGCTGTGCGCGCGCAAATTTACCTTTTCCACTGTGAGCAGATCCCGAGCGGTTCCATCCGCATCAGGTTTTTGACAATTGGCAACAGCTCAACTCGGTCAATTGTCGGGACTGCGAGTTAAGAACCGCGGAGAAATTCGCAATTTGAACGGCTATTGGGAGGCCATATTGAAAAAGATTCTTCTGGGCAGCGTTGCTGCACTAGCAATCTCGGCGACCGGCGCATTTGCCGCTGGCCACACAAACATCACCATTGGCGAAGGCCCCTTCAACTGGGATTCCCTGTCAGACGTGCAGGCCATGGACCTGTCCGGTGAGACCATCACTATCTTCGGCCCATGGACGGGCAATGAAAAAGACAATTTTGAGCGGGTTGTGAAAATCTTCGAGGACGCCACTGGCGCCGACGTAGAGTACACCGGCTCCGACAGTTTTGAGCAGCAGATCAACATCGACGTTGAAGCGGGTTCGCCGCCAAACCTTGCAGTGTTCCCACAACCCGGCCTTGCAGCCAACGTTGCAGCGAAAGGCGGCCTGGTGCCGCTGAGCGACGCCACAAAGCAGAAAGTGCTTGATGACTACGCAGCCGGTCAGTCTTGGGTTGACCTGGGCACATATGCCGACGCCGACGGCGCAGATCAGTTCTACGGCCTGTTCTACAACGTGAATGTGAAGTCCCTCGTTTGGTACTCCCCGGACGCATTTGAAGATGCCGGTTATGAAGTGCCAGAAACGATGGAAGGTCTGATTGCGCTTTCTGATCAGATTGTTGCCGATGGCGGCACACCCTGGTGCATCGGTTTGGGTTCCGGCGCAGCCACGGGCTGGCCGGCAACCGACTGGGTGGAAGATATTATGCTCCGCACGCAGTCCCCTGCCGACTATGACGCATGGGTTGCCAACGAGCTGAAATTTGACGATCCAAAGGTCGTGAACGCCATCGAAATCTTCGGCTCCTTTGCCAAGAACGATGACTATGTCGATGGCGGCTCTTCCGCTGTTGCCACAACCGACTTCCGTGACAGCCCGACAGGTCTGTTCGACACCCCGCCCAAGTGCTTCATGCACCGCCAGGCATCGTTCATTCCCGCTTTCTTCCCGGAAGGTACCGAGCTGGGCGTGGATGCAGACTTCTTCTACTTCCCCGCGTTCGAAGCTGAAGACCTTGGCACACCAGTGCTGGGTGCAGGCACACTGTTTGCGATGACAAAAGACTCCAAAGGCACACGCGCTTTTGTCAACTTCATCCAAACCGCTGTGGCCCACGAAGCCTACATGGCTCAGAACGGCTTCCTGACACCTCACACCGGCGTCAACACGGACATCTACCCAACCGAAACCATGAAGGCTCAGGGCGACATTCTGCTCAATGCGACAACCTTCCGCTTTGATGGTTCTGACCTGATGCCAGGCGCCATCGGCGCAGGCACCTTCTGGTCCGGCATGGTCGATTTTGTTGGCGGTCAGTCCGCTGCCGATACCGGCGCTGCCATTCAGAAAAGCTGGGACGACATCAAGTAATTGATGCTTCCACTGAGCGGGGCGGCTTCCAAGCCGCCTCGCTTTATGTACCATGCCTGCCACGCGCCGGCGCAGCGCAACCTCGCCCTGCTCCCGCCCGTTGCAGTTTCGCTTTTGGCGACCTGAACCGGATCATATCAGTGCAGCTTCGTGCCGAGCCCGCGACCTAACTGGGGAGGAGGGGTCATGGAATTTCTGGCTAATGTGCCGGATGCAGTGTGGAGCCAGATAGGCTTTGCGATTGTGTCGATCATCCTTGGCATCACGGTTTGCGTGGGCTTCTTTTGGGGGTCGAATTTCATACTGGACAAGGCGTTGCCGTCTGCAGGGCCAGGTGCCGAGACAGTGCGGCGCGACCAGACGCGAACCGCCATAAGGCCGTGGATTTTTCTGTTCCCGGCGCTGCTGCTACTGACGCTGTATCTCATCTACCCATTTGTCGCGACGGTCATCGCATCCTTCATGGATAAGAATGGCCAAGCCTTTGTCGGCTTTGAAAATTACATCTTCATGGCTGGTCAGGAAGCCTTCTGGGAGGCTGTCAAAAACAACCTCCTTTGGATCATAATTGTGCCAGCCGCCTGCACATTTTTCGGCCTTGTTATCGCCGTCATGGCGGACCGCCTTTGGTGGGGCACCCTCGCCAAAACGCTTATCTTCCTGCCCATGGCCATCTCATTCGTTGGTGCGGCTGTGATCTGGAAATTCGTCTACGAGGTCCAATCCGGAGAGGTTCAGATCGGGCTTTTGAATGCCGTCGTGCAGTTGTTTGGCGGGGAGCCGCGCAGCTACATCGACATGCCCTTCTGGAACAATATCTTCCTCATGATCATCCTGATCTGGATCCAGACCGGCTTCGCCATGGTGATCCTGTCGGCTGCCCTTCGAGGCATCCCGGAAGAGACGC
>JBCDIB010000278.1:0-3495 GCA_038749385.1 Pseudomonadota bacterium
GAGCAGGTGACTGCGCTGGCGGAAGGTGGTGTGGACCATATCCACATCTACACACTCAATAAGGCCGAGCTTGCCGGCTTGGCTGCAGATGCGTTCAAAGCTGCAGTGGCTGCACGCGCGAAGGCGCAAAAGCGCGTCGCTTAGTTTGTCCGTTAGCCAGCGGTGCCGTTGCTCGCCTCGGCATTGCGAGTTGGCCAACTGCCGCGCTCGCGCAGCCAGTCCGCTGACTTTGCGATCCCGCCGAACGGGAAAACGTGCAGCTGCTTGATTGGGCCGTCGGGATTGCCAAGGGCATGGTTCTCGATCGGGCCCACCACGCCTTCCGGTGAGTGGGTCGTCGCAAGCGCCGTGAGTTTGCTGGCATTTTTGCGCAAGAATTGAAGAGAATTGCCCACGCCGCACATGGCTGCAAATTTTATGAGGGTCGGAAGTTTGGCCGGGCCGGCCACGCCCAAATGCACTGGCAGATCTATGCCTTGCGCGGGCAGGGCATCGGCCCAGCGAATGAAGCCTGGGGCGTCGAAGCCAAATTGTGTGACGATGCGAAACTCGGCGTCGGAGCGGTCGGCAAACATCTGTTTGGCGCTAAGCGCTTCCCGCTCGGTCCGGGCATCGAAATCTGGTGAGCCTTCCGGGTGCCCGGCAATGCCAACATGTTTGATGCCATTTCGATCCACCGCACCGGTTTCCAGCGCCTCCATAGTGGACGAGACATCACCCACCTGACTGTCCGGGCTGCCGCCGATTAGCAGGCAATCCAGCGCGCCACCTTCCTGGCTGTAGCGGGCAAGTTTGGTCTCGAAATCCGACGCAGTGAGCAGTCGCCGCGCCGCTATGTGGGGCACCGCAGAGTAACCAAGGTCAGTCACCCGGCGCACGCCAGCTGTCATGGCATCTGTGTCATGGGTGCCAACATCTGTGATGTAGACCCGGGCCCCAGGGGCAAACAGGCCAGGCAAGGTTTCGCTTTCCAGAGCTTGCTTGGGCGAAATCTCAATCGATGCGGGAAGATGCGCCATGGGTCAGCCTTAAAATCAGCCCCAAGGCAGTGCCCGGGCTCTTTGGGTCGGCCCACCAACTATGATCGCAATATGTGAAGTTCACGATGAACGTCCGCGACAAGACGCCAGCATATTTGCGACCTGATACCTCAAATCTAAGAGGCGGCTGCGTCCCGGCCCTGATTGGCAATAAGAGCTTTGAGCCGCTCGCGGTCATACTCTTCTTCAATTTTGTCGGCAGCGGCCTGGGCGGCTTCTTCCATGTCGCCATCCACCGAGGTTGCCTCGCCCTTTCGCCATTCGGCCAGATAGGCGTCAGAATCCCTCGCGCCCACACGCATTGCGCACATATCTATAGCTTCAATGAAGCGCTTGGACAATTCGCGCTTGGCGGACACACGGCGCTCTCTAACGATCACCTGGGCCGGAATATCGCGCCAGTACACTATGGTTTGCTTGGGCATGTTTAGGGCTCCGCTTTGAAGGCAAAGTGCTGGAAAATCAGACCCCGAACCAGCTCATCAATCCGCTGGAGGCCTGCCATGCGAGGAAGGCTACAACGCCAGCAATGGCAATGGAGAGACCGGATATCGCCGCAGCCACCCATATCCACAACCCATCGCGCTGCGACAAGGCTGCCCCGAAGAAGGCGCAACCGAAAGCTGGCAGCCAATTGCCGAAAGGTATCGGCAACACCACGGTGATGGCTGTCAAAAAGCAGAATATGTAGACGGCCTTCAGCGCAACCGGGTTGTTGCGATAGACTGCCCAGCGCCGTGGCCGGACGCTACGCTCGATGCGCGTGAGTATGGGCAATGCGCGCGCCAAAAGCTCTTTGTAGCGCGCGCCACTGACGGAGCGATTGGTCAGAAACCGCGGCAGCCATACTTCCCGCCGACCCAGCATCATCTGCCATGTGATGATGACCAGCGGCATACCGAGAATTACCGTCGTAAAAGGTGGGAAGGGTAGCAAACAGGGGATCGAAAACACCAGCAGGAATGCGCCGAAGGAACGATCACGCAGCACGTGCGCCAGATCGCCAATCGAAATAATCGTCCGATTCTCAGCCGCCAGATCTTCAAATACCTGAGACAGGGCGCGGGGCGTTTGCGCTTCCGCGCCATCATTGTTCTCAGCTTCACACATATCGGCATTGCGGGACATGAAATCCCTGTCCTGCCTGTTTGGTGGAAGCTGAAAGTTCAACAGATGCCTCATCTCGGTTGGTGGGCGGTTGGTGGAACGGCCTCTCGGACGCCTGAGTTGCTGTGATGGTCACACAAGGTGACCTTTACAAGACAAGTTTAACGAAATTCTTTTGATCTTTTAGCTGGTTGCGCGGCAGGTCAGCGCGCCAGCGCTTTCAATTCAGCATTTAAATCACCCAATCCGGTAAAACGCCGCTCAAACGCGAGACCCAGCGTCCGCGCTGCGCGCCGGGCGCGATCGGTGAGACCGTCGTCCTCCGTCTGTGCAAGGAAGACGAGCTTTTCGTAATTTCCAAAATACATGTCACGCAACTCTGGATGGCGATCCAGACCCAGCGGGCGGGTGACAAAGGCATCGAACTGGCGGGCCAGAAAGTCGGTCAGGTAAAACGCCGTAATCTCTTCATCGGACCTTGCATTGAAGGCGTCATTGCCGGTGAAAAAGCTATAGCAGTGTGGACCGGCGAGTCGTGCCACCTGGTGGCGCTCGCATACCCTGTCCAGCATGCCCCCCGTGCCGCAATCGGCATAGCCTACGAAGATCGAGCCGAAGCCGTGGGCTCGAGCATCAACAATGGCGTTTTCCACCGCCGAAGGTATGTCTTGCGGGCTGTTGTGAAGGATAGCGGGCAGGCACATCACATCCAGATGGCCCAAATTGGCCTGCGCCTTTATCGCCAACATCTCATTGGCCAGGGCACCGCAAGCGATAACACGCACAGCTGCTTCCGGCGGGCAATTCGCTGTCTGTAGCTTTTCACCCATGAGCTCTGCTCTCGCGGCGCTGGTGCATCATATCCCGGCCTGTGCAAAACGGTTGAGCAAAGTGTGCGCCGGTCGCCATGTTCTGTCCCGCTTTCGCTGGCACGCGGTCAAGATGAAAACCAATCTTACCATTTTCGCCGGATTGCTGTTGACCATCAGCGCCAGCAACGCGCCCACAACAGCGGACATCCGTGCCAGCGCGGACCGCAGTGCATCAGCCATCGACGCCACTTTGAACGGAACCGATGGCACTTTGCCGCCGGATGTACGTGTGCCATCCAGCCGCCCGCCAACCACGGTTAACTAGACGCCGACCTTACGCACCGGCCAGTTGGTTGTGGCGGCGGGCCATGAATTCTCGCGCTGTGTCCACGGCCACAGCCGCATCCCGGCAATAGGCATCTGCCCCCACGGCCATACCAAACTCTTCATTCAGCGGCGCGCCGCCGACCAGAATGACGAAATCGTCACGCATCCCTTTTTCAACCAAAGTGTCGATTACGACCTTCATGTAAGGC
>JBCDIB010000279.1:0-3471 GCA_038749385.1 Pseudomonadota bacterium
CTCAATGCAATGGTGGAGGCTGGGCTCGATTATGAGCTGAAGGTGATCAATATCTTCAAAGGCGAGCAGAAGTCGCCAGAATATCTGAAAGTGCACCCGGGCGGAAAAGTGCCTGCACTCCAGATCGAAGACGGTCGCGTGCTCACGGAAAACGCGTCGATCCTCATGTATCTCCATGAACTCGCACCTGAGGCCGGGATTTTACCTGCATCAGACGACGCGTTTACGCGGGCACAATACCGCTCGGACCTGGTGTGGTGCTCATCCACTTTCCATGTTGCGGTGCGGCAGGTGCGCATGGCGATGCGGTTTACCGACGGAGACTCCTCGGGCGTACGCGCCAAGGGCGTGGAGTTTACCAGCGACATCTTCAAACAAGTCGATAGCCGCGTCAGCGATGGCCGCTGGTGGTATGGCGATACCTGGTCAATCGTCGATGTCTACATTCTATGGTGCGTTATGACCGCCACCAGTGCCGAACCTTCGCTACTTCAGGCCAACCCTAATATTCAGGCGCATATGCAACGCGTGATGGACCGTCCGAGCTTCAAGGAAGCGATGATGATTAGCCTTGGTTTGGAGAAAGAGCACCAGATCGAATTCCCGGCCTGATCTGCCGGCCATAACCAATATAACCCGCAGGCATTCATCAGCGGGGACAGAACAGAAAAGGGAATAGGAATGGGCGCCGTATCACCAGCGGATCAAACATCACAGCACGAGTGGGACCGCGGGTATGAGGTACGCGCGATTGTATTGCTATCGGTCGGATTCGGTATTGTAGGGCTCGACCGGTTCATCATTTACCCGCTTTTTCCCGTCATGGCTGAGGATCTTGGGCTAAGCCTTCAAGATCAGGGCCTGATTGCCGGTGTGCTGGCGCTCACCTGGGGGCTATCGGGCATCTTTGCCGGTAATTTAACGGACCGGATCGGTGTGAAAAAGGTGCTTGTGGCGTCGGTGATCGGGTTTTCCGTACTGGTAGCCATGAGCGGATTGGCGACGGGACTGATCACACTTCTGATCATTCGGGCGTTGATGGGATTTGCCGAAGGCGGTTTCGTGCCCTCCAGCATTGTCGCAACTGTGGATGCGTCAAAGCCAAGTCGGATCGGCATGAATGTGGGCATTCAACAGATGGCCATGCCGTTCTTTGGGCTTTTTTTGGGGCCACTGGTTGCTGTTGGTCTCCTTATGGTTCTGCCAAGCTGGCATTATGTGTTCGCCGTTCTGGCCCTTCCAGGCTTCGTATTGGCCTGGCTTCTTTGGCGGAATATCCGATCTCACCATGCAGAGCCAAAAGCCGAAGCTCCGGCTGCCGAGGCACGGCCAGCGCCATCGCTTTTGGAGCCCTTCAAGTACAGGAATATCGCCGTTGTCACTGCAGGAATGGTCTTTTTCTTCATAACGCTCCACGTGATGTCAGCCTTCATGCCCATCTATTCGACAAACTATCTCAGCCTGTCGATGGAACAGATGGGCGGATTGATGGCCGCGCTGGGAGGTGGAGGGCTGGTTGGCATGGTACTGGTGCCGGGCCTGTCGGACAAATTTGGGCGCAAGCCGACCATTATTGCATCCCTGACCATAGTGTGCCTGGTATTCGCTGTCTGGGTTGGCACAGGCACCACAAACCCTCTGATCGTTGCGGTCTGCCTGTTCTTCATCTCCCTGTTCAATTCCGGCGTCGTGGCCACCACAATCGGCCCCATCGTGAACACCAGCGTACCGCCGGCCGTCGCAGCGACTGCAACGGGCCTGGTCGGTGGAGTGGCAGAAATTATTGGAGGCGCATTTGCCCCTGCCATTATTGGCGGTTTCGCCGACAGTTATGGCCTGCAAATCGTCCCGATTATTGTCTTTATTTCCGCGATCATCGGCACGTTGATCATGTTGTTTGGTCTTAAAGAGCCTGGCCCGACCCCCGTCCTGATCACAAAGGAGTAGGTAGGATGACTATTCCGTCCAGTGACATCGATTTCTTTGGCGACGAGACCCTGCAAAATACCGAGGCAGCGTATAAAGCGCTGAGGGACATTGGTCCGATCGTCTATTGCGAACCCAACGATCTCTATGTGGTCGCGCACTACGATGCCGTTCGGGCTGCACTCCGTGCTGACGATATTCTGATCAACGGCAAAGGTGTTGCCGCGAATGAGTTGATTAACTCGGCGCCGCCGGATGCTACGCTGACCAGTGATGGTGAAACACACAATCGGCGCCGTGCCATTCTTATGAGGCCCCTTGGCCCCCGCGCCATCCATGACATTTCAGACCGGATCAGTGGAACAGCCGATCAGTTGGTTCAAGATCTCAAAACCCGCAAATCTTTCTGCGGCGTGAAGGACTTCGCCTCCCATCTACCGGTTTCAATCGTCGCCGAACTGGTAGGCCTGACGGAAGATGGGCGTGAGAATATGCTGTCCTGGGCCGCAGCGACATTTGATGCGCTGGGACCGCTGAATGAGCGCGCCCAAAATGCGCTCCCAATGGCGGGTAGCCTGTTACATTACACAGCCGGGCTCACGCCAGACCAGGTCCGTTCCGATGGTTGGGCTGGCCGCATTCTCGCTGAAGCGGACGCGGGCACAATTACGCCGGCGGAAGCTACAATGATGGTGGTGGACTATGTGGCGCCAAGTCTGGACACAACGATCCTTGCCTCTGCCCAGCTACTCTGGAGCCTCGGCACGACACCGGGTGCATTCGACCAACTGAAGGCCGATCCGAGTTTGGTCAACAGTGCGGTGAACGAGGCGGTCCGTCGCGCTTCTCCCATCAGAGCATTTACCCGCTTCGCCGACACAGACTATGTGACGGATTATGGAACCATCCCTGCTGGTTCGCGGGTGCCCGTGATGTATGCCAGCGCGAACTGGGATGAGCGTCACTATCAAAATCCCCAAGACTACCAAATCGACCGCAATCCCCGCGACCATGTCGGTTGGGGCCATGGCGCACACACCTGCGCCGGCATGCATCTGGCACGGGCGGAAATGGAAGCCCTATGCCGGGCGCTTATCAAACATGCATCGTCCATTCAGGTCGCAAAACCGGAGCGCATTCTGAACAATGTGCTTCAGGGCTTTTCGACGTTTGAAAGCACCATCGATTAATCAAAACACCTGATTGGCTGAACCCAATCACCCAGCGTCACAACGTGCTGAATCGCGGCAATCCGCTGTTATTTTGGTAAATCGACACAGGGACAAGTGCTTTTTTTGTCACGCTGCGAACTTTTTAGATATTTTTTCTTTGACCGGCAAATTTTGAATGGGCATTATGCTCGGGAGTTGAGACTGTCCGCCTCACGGAAAATCCGGGGGCGATGGAGCACAGCGCTCAATGATCAATGGGAGGAAATTTGATGAACCGGTCCTTTAAAGCCCTTATGCTGCTCAGCTGCAGCGCCATCGGTACGGCGACCTTGTCTCTGCCCGCCTTGGCGCAGGACGCCGACGAACCGACCAC
>JBCDIB010000280.1:0-3419 GCA_038749385.1 Pseudomonadota bacterium
CCTGCTCACCGCCATGCACAGCTGTGTTGCGCACTTCGGGTTCAACCTCCGGCGCGCCATCCACCGCCGTATCTATCTGCGCGTCGGCGACAGCCTCATCAACAGGCGTTTCCTCCACCGCAGCTTCCGGGCCCGGCACGGGCTCTTCCGGCACCTTTCGGCCAAAGGAAAAGATACGTTTGAAAAAGCCCGGTTTGTCGCCCGGTTTGTCATCGGCCATGCAGAAATTCCGTCCATTTACCTAGCCGCCGCGCGGGCCGGGCCTACGGCGCAAATTGGGCTTGTCGGACCTCCATTGCAAGCGGACCAAAGGACGGGCTACAAGACGCCAACAATTCAATTGCACATCCGTCAAAATTCGAACGAGGGCTGACCCGTGGACAAGTTCACCACGCTGACAAGCGTTGCCGCACCGCTGCCGATCATCAACATCGACACCGACATGATCATCCCCAAGGATTATCTGAAAACCATCAAACGCACCGGTTTGGCCGAAGGCCTATTCGCCGAGATGCGCCTGAACGAGGACGGCACGGACAACCCTGATTTCGTGCTCAACAAGTCGGCTTACGCCAACGCCCAGATTTTGGTTGCGGGCGACAATTTCGGCTGCGGTTCCTCCCGCGAGCACGCGCCATGGGCGCTGCTGGACCGCGGTATACGCTGCGTGATCTCCACATCCTTCGCCGACATCTTCTACAACAATTGCTTCAAAAACGGCATTTTGCCCGTCACCGTAACGGCCGAAGAGCTGGACAAATTGATGGACGATGCGGAACGCGGTGCGAACTCCATCATCACGGTCGATCTGGTAACGCAGACGGTGAAGGGTCCGGACGGCGGTACAATTCACTTTGAAATTGATGAAGGCCGCAAGCACAGGCTGCTCAACGGATTGGACGATATCGGTCTGACGCTGCAAAAACGCAGCAATATTGACAGCTTTGAAGCCAAAATAGCCGACGAGCGGCCTTGGGTTTAGCGGCCTAGCGCCAAGTACCCGCTATACTTTTGCCAAGCCTGCTTATTGGGCGTCCACCACGCGCTTGAGGGCACGGGGTGCGCTCCGGCGCAAATTGATCAACATCCAGATGCCGCCGCTCACCGCAAGCACGACAAATATGTAGTTGATGACGGGGTAGCTTTCGCCAAAAGTCAGCCGCCCCAACAAACGTTCAGGCAAAAAGGTGAAGCCCCCGGCGATCAGCAGGCCCAACGCGTAAAGCGACTGCATGTAATGGCGGTGAAGGCCTATTGCCCGTGGCGTGCGACCACCCCGGCGCATGACCCAAATCCCCATGCTCAGGGAGAATAAAGTGTAGGCTGACAGTAAATGTATGGGACTGAAGCCATCGCGTATCTCCATCACCCAGAACGAGCTGATGGCGGCCACCAGCATCAGACCGACCCAAATTCTACCCAAGATTTTATGCCGATGAGTGCCCTTGCGCTTGTATAGAACAACGGCACCTATTATCAGCGCCGGGACAATTGACAGAAGATGTATCCAGATGGCCGGTGTCATCTCGCCGATCAGCTCTAACCGCCTGTCCATATCTGCACTCGCTTTCGTGCCAGGGTGACCACCTTACCTAAGGTAGCACAATAAGCGGTGTTCGACCGGTAACCTGTTAGGCAAAACTGGCCGCAATTTGCCTCTGAATGGTCACATACCGCTCCAATTTCGGCCACGCGCTCCAGCCATGTCCCCGCCACCAAAATTGACAGGAATGCGCAGAGGGGACCCTGCCATGAAAACGACACTCATTCTTCTGGCGGGCTTTGCGCTGTTCATGACGGCAGCCATCGCATCCAGCGACGCAGCTCCCACCAGCTGCGGCAAGGCTTCATGGTACGCCATGACATCGCTCACCGCCTCTGGCGAACGCGCCAGTCCCAACACCATGACGGCGGCCCACAAAACACTGCCATTTGGCACAAAGGTGCGGGTGACAAACGAGCGGAACGGCAAGGCCGTTGTGGTGCGCATCAATGACCGTGGGCCCTACGCCAAGGGCCGGATTATAGATCTGACGAAAGCCGCCGCCAGCAAGCTTGGTTTCATCAATGCTGGCTGGACCAATGTGAAGGTCGAGCCTCTTAACAAACTCAGCCACCCGCGCGTCAAAGCCATCAGCCAACGCTGCTAACGATTAGATATCGAGCATATTGCGGGCGTGGCCGGACACTTTCACAGGCGCACCGGCAACATCGGTAAGTTCGACAGATATCAATGAGGGCTGGCCCATATCCTCGCCCTGAATTATCTGAAACTGGCCGCCATGGGGCCATTTCTGGTCCCGCAGATAACCGGCAAACGCTGCGGCTGCCGCACCCGTCGCCGGGTCTTCCAAAACACCGCCCGATGCAAACGCGTTGCGAACCGAGAACTGCTGGTCGGCTTCAATGTGCACCAGCATCACCGTCACAATGCTGTGCCTGCGCATGACATCACGGCCTTCGTCCAGATCATAGCTCATGGCCGCAAGGCGGGCCCGTTCCGCGACAGCAAACATAATGTGGTCAGCGCCGCCATGAATGTGGGCCGGGGCCAGCCGTTCATCCAAATCCGCTTCAGTCAATCCGAGCAGCTCCATAACATCGGCGCGCTCATCATCAGCAATGGCCCTGCTTTTGGTTGGCGGCGAAACGAGCGTTGCCGCCATTGCGCTGTTGGTGACTTCGGCATCAACGGTGATATTGGCTTCGTTCAACGTCAGATTGAAGGTGCCCGCGCCAACGTGTTGGCCCAGGGCAGCCCCCAGAGCAATGGTTGCGTGGCCGCAAAACGGCACCTCCGATTCAGGCGAGAAATAACGGACCCGCCAGCGGCGCTTCGAATTATCCTGCGGCACCGCGAACGCCGTTTCAGAATACCCCACTTCGGCCGCCACACGAGCCATATCCGCCTCGGCGGCGGGCGCGGTCAGCAACACAACCCCCGCCGGGTTTCCCCCCTCATCGCCTTTGCTAAAGGCTGCAATCCGTTGAACGTGCATCACTCAAGCCCTCTGATTCCACCACAAAGCTACCTTGTGTGCGCTTGCATGGACAAGGCGCAGAGCCACCGCTAGGAAAGCGCAAATTCAGCATTCTTTCCGAGGTTTTCCATGTCCCATTCCCTGTTCCTGCTGCCTGGCGATGGCATCGGCCCCGAAGCCATGGGTGAGGTGCTCAAGACCATCGACGTGCTGAACAAGCGCGGCGCGAACTTCACCACCGATGAAGGCCTGGTGGGCGGTGCCGCATACGACGCCCATGGCGCGGCGATCTCCGACGGGGACATGGACAAGGCTATGGCAGCGGACGCCGTGCTGTTCGGTGCCGTTGGCGGCCCGAAATGGGATAATGTGCCCTATGAGGTGCGCCCGGAAGCCGGACTTCTGCGTCTGCGCAAAGACATGCAGCTGTTCGCAAAC
>JBCDIB010000281.1:0-3398 GCA_038749385.1 Pseudomonadota bacterium
CCCGAACGTCATTGGCGAAGAGCATTACGACACGGCCCGCCGCGTGCAGGAAATCCTTCAGCGCTACAAGTCGCTGCAGGACATCATTGCAATCCTGGGCATGGATGAATTGTCTGAAGAAGACAAAATCACCGTGGCGCGTGCCCGCAAGGTTGAGAAGTTCCTGTCGCAGCCCTTCTTCGTGGCTGAAATCTTTACAGGTTCGCCAGGTAAGCTGGTTGACCTGGAAGACACAATTTCCAGCTTCAAAGGTCTGATTGAAGGCAAGTATGACCACCTGCCTGAGGCGGCCTTCTATATGTGCGGCGGTATCGACGAAGCCATCGCCAAGGCCGAAAAAATGGCCGCCGAAGCGGCCTGATTGAACGGAACCGGACGATAGCCATGGCTGACAGTTTCACATTTGAGTTGGTATCGCCCGAGCGGCTGCTGCTCTCCGTGCCCGCCACGCAAGTCGTGGTGCCGGGTTCGGAAGGTTACATGACCATCATGGCCAACCATTCGCCTGTCATGGCCACGCTCAAGCCAGGCTTGATCGAAGCCACGCAAGAAGATGGCAGCACGGAAAGCTATTGTGTGCGCGGTGGTTTGGCCGATGTGTCGCCCACTGGTTTCACCGTTCTCGCCGAGTTTGCCGTGCCAAAGGGTGAGATGACACCCGAAATCTTTGCCGACCAGAGGCGGATTGCTCAGGAAGAGTATGATGCAGCCTTGGCCGGTGACGATGACGACAAAAAAGCCAATGCGCACTCGCTGTTGGAGCAGTTGAACTCCCTCGAGCCAACATTGATGCCTATGTAACGGCTACACGAAATTGGTATTTGCGACGTTCGCGCCGCAGACTGCATAAAACGGCGCAGACCACCATAGAACCGGTGGCTGCGCCGTTTCCTTTTGCGCTGACATTTCTACCATTGACCAGAATATATTCTTCTCGGACCACACGACATGTTTGACGCCATAAAATCCTTCTTCGCCAGTGATGAGAACACGTCCGCGCCGGCGACGCTTGATCTCACAGACGTGAAGCTCTGCTCAGCAGCTCTGCTTGTCCAGGTGCTGACGGCTGATGGCGTAAAGCGCCCGGCAGAAGAGGAAAAGCTCCGCGATATCTTGCAAACACGCTATGGCCTGTCGGCCGATGAGACGGAAGAATTGTACAAACGTGCCCGCACCGCCACCAATTCGGCGGTGGATCTATACGGCTTCACTTCCACCCTCAAACGGGAGCTCGATGAGGAAGCACGGATAAATCTGGTCCGCCATTTATGGGACATTGTCTATAGTGACGGCCAGTTACATGAGCTGGAGGACAATGTGGTCTGGCGCATCGCTGAACTGTTGGCAGTATCCTCCCGCGACCGCATGTTGGCCAAGCAGGACGCTGTACGGGACGCTGACTGAACGCACACCATGCCGGACACCCACGAGAACATTCTCATAATTCTGCACCAGGCGTCATCCAAGGCCGGCCGCGTCGGTGCCAAGCTGCAGGAACGAGGGTTTAAGCTGGATATACGGCGACCTTCACTTGGCGACACCCTGCCGGAAACCATGGACGAGCACGCGGGAGCCGTTGTGTTTGGCGGGCCGGGCAGCGCCAATGATGATGATGAATGGGTGAAACGCGAAACCGACTGGCTGGCGGTGCCCATGCGCGAGAACAAGCCGCTATTCGGCATTTGCCTCGGCGCCCAGATGCTGGCGAACCATCTGGGAGGCAGCGTATATCAACGCCCTGATCAAATGGTGGAAATTGGCTGGTATCCGTTGAACGATAATGACAGCAAGCAGCGCTTTGGTCCTTGGCCGGAGACCGTTTATCACTTCCACCGCGAGGGACTGTCCGCACCTGACAGCTGCGAAATTCTTGCCTCCAGCGATCTGTATCCCCATCAGGCTTTCTGCCTGAACGAAAAAACCGTGGCCATCCAATTTCACGTGGAGGTGACCCAAGCCATGATGCAGGCATGGACTGTCCGCGGCGCGCACCGATTCGACCTGCCCAATGCGCAAGGCAAGACCGCGCACCTGCGGGGCAGGCTTGAGCATGATCACCACAGTCAGGTCTGGCTGGACGGCTTTTTGGACAAATGGATAGGCACGGCGACCTTGCCCAGCGGTCAATGATGGTAAGCTAGTCGGCAGAGGCAATCTTGCGCCGGACCAGCGCCTCGCCTACATGCTGATCACAGCACGCAACATCGACCAACGGACCTGCCATGATTGCCCTCTTCGTCGTTCTGGATGCCATTTTAGGCTTCTATTGGTGGATCATCATCGCATCCGCCGTGTTTTCTTGGCTTTACGCGTTCAACGTCGTCAATTCGTCGAATCAGTTTGTCGGTATGATTGGCAATTTCCTCTATCAGTTGACGGAGCCGGCTTTGCGCCCCATCCGCCGTGTCATGCCGAACCTTGGCACCATCGACCTGTCACCCATTGTGCTTTTGTTCGGCATCATGTTCGTGCGTATTTTCCTGCGCACGTCGGTCGCTCCGGCTTTGGGCGTGATTTACTGATCCGCCAGCGCAACAAGCGCTTCAAGTAAACTCTGAAAATTAGGCTCGTCGCTGATGGCCGCATGCGGTTGAAGCTCCACAGGCAAGCTTTCCCGCACGGCTTCGGACATGCAAAGAAGCTTTGGCCGGTGTTGCCTTGACCAGCCCTGTCCGAACAGATTGCCAGCCCTCGGCGACATGAGCAGAACCACGTCCACGCAGCTTTGGTCGAGATTATCAAAGGGCTTTTCCAGCGCAGGCGCCTCATAGGTTTCAAAAACGCGGTAGTGAGTGCCGTCAGCATCCATGGCCCGCTCCAAAAACGGCATGCGCTGTGAGCCGGCAAAATAAGCAATGGGCCAGCGACTAAGGTGTAGCCCTGCCTCACGTGTTCGCTCAATCAAGGTCGCTGCATCCGGTGCCACTATAGACGGATCGGGCAAGCCCCAATCCACACCGGCACGGGCGGTCTTTTCCCCCACACAGATAAAATCGCGGATCTTCTCAAACGGGAAGAAAGGCGGGGGATCGCCAAGAAATGCATTGGCGCTTGTCGCCAGCGCACGGTGTCCGCTGTCCAGAGCCATGCGCGGCGAGAGGGGGCGCACCTCAGTCAAGGGGGCGGCCACCGCATCAAACCCCAGTTCGCACAAATGGCGGGCCGTGCGGCTGGCGGCCGGTTCAGGCCGGGTTACCAGCACGCGCAAGGGCCCGGCGGCGTTGTGCGTCATGCGTTGGCGGTGTGGTCGGCACTGACCGCATTCAATGGCCGGTCCAGAATGTCCCGGGCACCCCGTGCCAGCAGTTCGTCCGCCACACGCTCGCCCAAGCCGTGGGCATCGGCAATTGCACCATCGGCCTCAGCATCGAGCCGGTCCTTACCATCAGCACCCAAAA
>JBCDIB010000282.1:0-3345 GCA_038749385.1 Pseudomonadota bacterium
AGCGTTGGACCTTGCCGAAGGTGCTGTGCGCGACCTACTGAACACATAAACCGATCCGCTGCGCTCGCAAGACGCGAGTACTAAGCAGCCAAAGAGCGAGAATGGCCATGTCTGGCGAAAAAGCCTTCCCTGTTTCATGGGACCAGTTCCACCGAGATTCAAAGGCCCTGGCCTGGCGGCTGGCGGGCATGACGCCGCCGGGCGGTGAATGGGTGGCCATGGTGGCGATCACGCGCGGCGGTCTTGTGCCCGCCGCTATCGTAGCCCGGGAGCTGAACATCCGCAAAATCGAAACCGTGTGCATGGCGTCCTACGATTTCAAAAAACAGGGCGACGATGTGGTGGTGCTGAAGGACATCAGCCCAGACATCATCGAACAAACAAATGGTGGTGAAGGCGTGCTGATCATTGATGAGCTGACCGACACCGGCAAGACAGCCAAGGCCGTCAAGGCCATGCTGCCAAAGGCCCATTTCGGCACGGTTTACGCCAAGCCTTCGGGACGCCCGCTGGTGGATACGTTCATCACCGAAGTGTCCCAAGACACATGGATTTACTTCCCATGGGATCTTGGTCTGGCGTTTGAGCAGCCCATTCGCGGTGGCGGCGAGTAGGCTTGGCAGCTGAGGGGCAAACAAGCGGCGGCAAACATGCGCTGACTTTCATCTTCACGATGGTCGTCATCAATATGCTGGGCGTGGGGATAGCTTGGCCGGTGCTACCGAAGCTCGTTCAGCAATTGTCTGGCGGCTCTATCTCCGAAGCGGCCTATAGTTACGCCTTCATTACCCTGTCCTATGCGCTGGCGCAGTTTCTGTTTTCACCGCTCATGGGTGCGCTTTCAGATCGGTTTGGCCGCCGGCCCATCATGCTACTGGCGGCGCTGGGTCTGTCGCTGGATCATCTGCTGGTTGCCTTTGCGCCCACAGTCGGATTTCTCATTTTGCTACGGTGTGTTGGTGGCGTGTTCGGGGCCACCATATCCACTGCAAATGCTTACGTAACCGACATTTCGACGCCGGAAACCAGAGCGCGAAATTTTGGGATGATCGGCGCGGCGTTTGGTCTGGGCTTTGTCATTGGCCCGCTATTGGGCGGATTTCTGGGGTCCATCGACATTCGATACCCGTTCTTCGCAGCCGCTGCGCTGGCATTTGCGCAGTTCTTATACGGCTACTTCTATCTGCCGGAGAGCCTGCCCGCGGAGGCCCGCACACCCGTTCAATTAAAGTCCGCCAATCCGCTCGGCGGACTTTTGATGCTGGGCAAGTTCAGCGCGATCATACCGCTGCTCGCTGCATTCTTCGCCAACTCCATCGCCCAGCGCGGGCTTGAGGCGACATGGGTTCTATACACCGACTTCCGCTTTGGCTGGGACGTTCGGGCGGGCAGTTGGTCGCTGGCCTATGTTGGGCTGATCTCAGCCATGACACAAGGCGTGCTGGTGCGGGCCGCAGTTCCACGGCTGGGCGAGACGCGTACGGTGGTCGCTGGCCTGACAATCGCCGCGGCGGCCGGGCTGGCCTTTTCGTTGACCGAGTCCGGACTGGTCGCCATCCCCATAATCGGTCTCTACGTAATCGGCTACGACCTGGCCGGTCCCCCTCTCCGGTCAATCATATCGGCCCCGGTGCCTGCGGGCCAGCAAGGGCTATTGCAGGGGGTGATGGGGAGCCTCAACGGGCTGGCGGTCATTATCGGCCCGCTGCTGGCGTCACTGGTCTTGGCAGATACGGCTGGCCCATCACCGTTTCTGCCCTTCGCGGGCGCATGGTATCTGCTGGGCGCGCTGGTGCTGTTTTGCAGCGCCGTCACCGTGGCAATCATAGCCAGGCGCACCTTGCCGCCGCTTGAGGCCGCAGACCGTGCATAAACCCCTGCACCAAACGTTGCGGCCATGGCCAAACGCGATGCTCTTGGGCTACTTACAGCTATCAAAAACACGCAAGCACAAGCGCTGGCTGTTCGCGGCCACGATTTCTTATGACCGATATGTCCGACACACAAAGCCCATCGACCACGCCTGAAATCACCGAGGAATTGATCGCTGCCCACGGCCTCGCGCCGGCTGAATATGAGCGCATCTTGGAGTTGATTGGACGCGAGCCGAGCTTCACTGAGCTGGGTATCTTTTCCGCCATGTGGAACGAGCATTGTTCTTACAAAAGCTCGAAGAAATGGCTTCGCACCCTCCCCACTACAGGGCCCCGCGTGGTGCACGGGCCCGGCGAAAACGCCGGTGTGGTGGACATCGACGATGGCGATGTGGTGGTTTTCAAAATGGAGAGCCACAACCATCCCAGTTATATTGAGCCCTACCAGGGAGCAGCGACGGGCGTTGGCGGCATTTTGCGCGACGTGTTCACCATGGGGGCACGGCCTGTGGCGGCCATGAACGCGCTTCGCTTTGGGGAACCATCCCATGAGAAAACCAAGCATCTGGTCAACGGTGTGGTGGCCGGTGTGGGCGGTTATGGAAACGCATTCGGCGTACCTACCGTGGGTGGCGAAGTGGAGTTTCACCGCCGCTACAATGGCAATTGTCTGGTCAACGCATTTGCGGCGGGCATAGCCAAAGCCGACGGTATCTTCCTAAGTGAAGCAAAGGGCGTTGGCATGCCCATTGTCTATTTGGGCGCAAAAACCGGCCGCGATGGCGTCGGCGGCGCAACTATGGCCTCGGCGGAGTTTGACGAAAACATTGAAGAAAAGCGCCCCACCGTGCAGGTGGGCGACCCTTTCACCGAGAAATGCTTGCTAGAAGCAACATTGGAGCTAATGGCCACCGGCGCAGTTATCGCCATCCAGGATATGGGGGCTGCCGGGCTTACTTGCTCGGCCGTCGAAATGGGTGCGAAGGGCGATCTAGGCGTTGAGCTTTACCTGGACGACGTGCCCGTGCGTGAAGACGCGATGACGGCTTATGAAATGATGCTGTCGGAAAGCCAGGAGCGTATGCTCATGGTGCTGGACCCGGACAAGGAAGCTGAGGCCAAGGCGATTTTTGTCAAATGGTCGCTGGATTTTGCCACCGTGGGGCAAACCACAAATGATCTGCGTTTTCGCGTGTTCCACGAAGGTGTCGAAGTCGCCAATCTGCCCATCAAGGAGCTGGGTGACGAGGCCCCGGAATATGACCGGCCTTGGAAAGAACCGGCCCTTTGGGGGCCATTACCCGCAGATCAGGTAGAGGCAGTTGAAGACTATAATTCCGCCCTTCTCAAACTGCTCGCAAGCCCGAATCTATGCTCGCGCCGCTGGGTGTGGGAGCAATATGACACGCTGATCCAAGGCAACACGCTGGCCAGGCCGGGGGGCGATGCAGGCGTCATCCGCGTGGATGGC
>JBCDIB010000283.1:0-3193 GCA_038749385.1 Pseudomonadota bacterium
CGCACACATTCGACGATGTTTGCCACGTGTTGTTGAGGGCGGTTGGCGATCCGCCTTCCGCCGATGGCGACGAAGGCATAGGCAGTTTCGACAATCTGCCGTTTCTCGATGTGGTGGAATTGTTCGGTCACGAAGATCCCGGCGCGGCGCTGGACGCGCTTGAACAGTTGACGCGACATTTCAGCGGGGAATGGGCAATACGTCCCCTGATATTACAGCACAATGATCTGGCCATGGCCCGCATTCGGGATTGGAGCACCCATGCGGACTGGCGGGTGCGCCGGCTGGCCAGTGAAGGCACGCGCCCGCGCCTGCCCTGGGGCATTCAGCTCAAACCCTTTATCGCCGACCCGGAGCCGGTGATCGCTATTCTCGACCCGATGGCAGCCGATGAACACCTGATCGTGCGCCGTTCGGTGGCGAACAATCTCAACGATATTGCCAAGGACCACCCCGACCGCGCGGCCAATGTCGCGTCACAATGGCATGCAAGTGGCGGCGAGGCGTAGTGGACCGCGCGCCACGGTCTGCGCACGCTGGTTAAGGACGGACACCCGATTGCACTGGCAGTGCTGGGCTTCACGGGCGGCCAACATATTACGGCCATGAACATAAAATTAAGCGACCCGGCGCCTCAGATCGGTGGGCAAACCGAGGTCAGTTTTACGCTCCAATACGCTGGCGACACACCGGCCAAGCTGGCGGTGGACACAATAGTTCACCGCAGCCTAGCGAACGGCAAATTGGGCTCAAAGGTCTTCAAACTCGCCACGCCGACCGTCAAACCGGGGCAGGCATTGGCATTGTCGCAGGTGGTGAAATTCAAACAATTGTCGACGCGCAGCTTTTACCCCGGACCGGGGCGCGTCGAGGTTCAGGTCAATGGCGTGGTGCTGAGCTCGGTGGACTTCGTGCTCTCGAACTGACCTGTCATCGCAGCAAAAGCGTCTTGCATTTCGTTGTGGCAGTCCAGGCTCAGCACCTTGCGGTTGGTATCGGTCTGCATTCGGCGGGCCGCACCAAAGCGCACATCGACCTCAATCGGGCCTGTCACAAGCACCGACAGCATGTGCGGCAGCAAATCGAGATCGCCATACCAGGCCAAAGCCTTGCGCCCGGCCCGGCCGGAGGCGCCGCCACGTATACGGGCATAGTTGATCGTGACCACCTGCACGCCGACGTTATCTACCTGCCCTGTCATCTGACCTGCGCGCTCAGCCTGTTGAGCTGCTCCCAGCAAAGATGATCTGAATGGCAGCACGCGGTTGCCATCGGACGTCGTGCCTTCGGCGAATAGAACCATCACGTCGCCTGATGCCATGCGATCGGCGATCTCGCCTACCACTGCGCCAGTTGCAGATCGGCGGTCACGGGCCACAAAGACAGTGCGTTGCAGCCGCGCCAACCAACCAAATCCCGGCCAGCTTTTCACCTCCGACTTGGCGATGAAGCAAAGCGGCATGACGGACCCAAGCACCACGATATCTAGCCAGTTCTGATGGTTGGAGATCAAGAGCAATGGCCTGGTTTGGATCGGCTCCCCCTCCACCCGCACCTTCACGCGCAGCACCCGCCGCATGACGCGGTGCCACCACATGGGCACCGCCCGGCGCAGGGGCAGGCGTAACAGTGTGGCTGCCAAAAGCACTGGGATCAGCACCAGCGTGAGGGCGAGAATTATGATGCCTACGAAGGCGAGACGGACGTAACGCTCCATGGTGGAAGTTAGTCTTCGTCAGTTTTGGACGGAGTCGTTTTTGAAGCGAGCGGCACGCCGTAAAGCTCCAGTCGATGATCCACCAATTTATAGCCTAGACGGCGGGCGATCACCTCCTGAATGGCCTCGATCTCCTCATTGGTGAACTCGATCACACGGCCGGTCTTGAGATCAATTAGATGGTCATGGTGCTCGTCTGGCACGGTTTCATAACGCGCTTTGCCGTCGCGAAAATCGTGACGGGCAATCAGATCCAGCTCCTCAAGCAGCTTCAGGGTGCGGTACACGGTGGAAATTGAGATGTGCTCGTCCCGCTCTATCGCACGGCGGTGCAACTCCTCGACATCGGGGTGGTCGCTGGACGCATCCAGCACTTCCGTGATGATCCGGCGCTGACCGGTGATGCGCAGGCCCGCCTTGGCGCAGCGGTCGGCAAGCGTGTTGGTGGGCGTGTCGGTGAGTGAGCCAGAACCATCCATGGCCCGTCAGCTACCTAAGGGCGAGCTTCATGACAAGCGCATCACGGTGTGCGGCGCGACTGCTACCATCTTCAGTAGGCCCGGAATAATAGCCCTTCCGGCGGCCAACCTCGACAAATCCGAGACGGTCATAAAGCCCTTTGGCGGCGAGGTTGGTCTCGTCAACCTCGAGGAACAGCGCTTCCAGACTGTCGGCATTGAGACGGCGTAGCGCTTCGTCCAGCAGGCGATAGCCTAACCCCCGCCGTTGCCATGAGCGATCAACTGCGATGGATAGAATTTCCGCTTCTCCAGCGGCCACTGCACGGCGGATGAGGAGAAACGCACGTACCGGTGTGTCTGCATGTTCACGCAGACCAAGGCTAAGATTCGCTTCGTCTGCGATCAGTTTTTGAAACTCGCCATCAGTCCAGGGGCGCAAGAAACTCTGAGCATGCAATTGCGCCAGTTCCGACGCGTCGGCCTGCTGCAGATCCACCATGGCCAACTCGGCGGCCAATGTGCGGTGCCACAAGCTGCGCAGGCGACCATAACTTGCGGATCCAGCCATCAGCCCGCCCGCTGCAGCGAAAAGCCGGCACCCGGTTTTGCGTCCGCGCCGCGCATGTAGTTGAGGGTGGCAGGGTGAGTGGCGGCGTCCGCGGCCAAACCCAATTTCGCTATATACGAAATATCGGCGGCAAGCGCGGTGGACGTTGCACGGTCCGCTGGCAGATGTGCGGCAGCGGCAGTCTCGGCTGCAAATGGGCCGTGAATGGAATCCGACCCAAAATCGAAGTTGGTCAAATCGTCCAAATTCACCCGCACGGCGCTGTCCGGCGCGCCATTGCGTTGCATGAACACTTCGCCGCGCCGCCCGTCCAGCGTGATCCATGCGCTGGCAGCGGCGTCTTTGGCGTGGGCATCAAAACCCGAAACGCCAACGATCTCGCAACCGCTGGCGAGGGCGTAACCTTTGGCAGCGCTGACACCCACGCGCAGACCGGCAAATGAGCCC
>JBCDIB010000284.1:0-3183 GCA_038749385.1 Pseudomonadota bacterium
ATGGTCGGGCACAGAACGCGTGACCCGCAAAGCCAAGTGGCCCAGCTGGACCCCGCCCAAGGAGATGATTGCGCGCGAAGCGGCAAACGGGCGCATTATTCCCGATTTCATGCCCGGTGACCAAGACAACCCCATGGGGGCACGTGCGCTCTATCTAGGTTCGACGCTTTACCGCATTCACGGCACGAATCAGCCTTGGACCATCGGCAAAGCGTTGTCCTCCGGGTGTATCCGAATGCGCAATCAGGATGTTACCGAATTGTATGAGCGGGCGGCTGTTGGTGCAAAAGTGATCGTCATATAGATTTGCCCCCGCAGTCGTGCGGTGTGGGCGCGTAATTGTGCAACATTGGCAGGCGCTATTCACCACTCGCAAACAAAGCCCCGCAACAGGCTTTGACTCACGCGTGTGGGTGCACAATAACGGGAGATAGAGAAGTTCTCCCAAGGTCATAGAAATGAAACATTTTTTGACAGCCGCTGCATTGTTGCTGGCCACCACGGGGATGGCCGCCGCAGAGGCACAAATCTCCATCTATGGCGGCTATCAGACAGCCCCCCATTCCGAAGTGACGATCTCCGGCACAACACCTCAGCGCTTTAACGCCGGCTGGGAAGGCAAGTCTTTCGCCATGCCACCCTATTATGGTGTGCGCGGCACATGGTGGCTTGAGCGGGCACCGAAGTTTGGTCTGTCGATCGATTTCACCCACGCGAAAGTTTATGCTGATCAGCAGACGTTGACAGGGAACCAGTTGAACACGCTGGAATTCACCGACGGCATCAACACGTTGACGCTCAACGGCTTGTATCGCTTTGACCGTGAGTTTGCGGGCATCCGTCCCTATGTGGGCGCAGGCCTTGGTGTGAACATTCCCCACGTGGAGGTGGATCGCATCAATGTGGCAGCACCTCCGGCATTTGGTTACCAGCTTGGTGGCATGTCTGCACAAGCCCAGGTGGGCCTTGAGTACAACCTCACAAAGCGCATCGCTTTGTTCACCGAGTACAAGTTCAACTATAATTGGGTGAATGTGGATGTTGACGGTGGCGACACGCTGCAGACCAACATCATTACCAATGCGGTGAATTTCGGTCTGAGCTACCGATTCTAGAATTCTTGCAGAGAAATCTACTGGAAAGCCCGGCCATTGAGCCGGGCTTTTTCGTTGCGCAATTTGAATTCTGTTGGCGACAGCTACTCTGCTACTCGGCGGCTTCCAATATCGGGTCCGGAGCGCGCTGGGGAAAGCGGCTCGCATTAAAACCGGCCGGTTCCGCGCCGCCATAGACCCAGTTGAGGAGCTCCAGCGTGTGCACGATGGGCACCTGGGTGCCGGAGGCAATCTGGGTGATGCAGCCAATATTGCCAGTGGCGATCACATCGGGCTTGGTGGCTTCTATGTTGGAAACTTTGCGCGCCTTCAACTTGGCGGAAATCTCCGATTGCAGAATATTGTAAGTGCCGGCTGACCCGCAGCACAAATGCCCTTCGCGTGGCTCGACGACCTTTAACCCAGCCTGGCGGAGCAGCATTTTAGGCTGATTTACGATCTTCTGACCGTGTTGCATGGAACAGGCGGAATGGTAGGCCACCGTGATGGCAGGGGTCTGTACCGGCTTGGGCAGATCCAAAGTAGCAAGATATTCAGTCACATCCATCGTCAGTTGAGACACTTTTGCGGCTTTTTCGGCATAGGCCGGGTCCAGCCTCAGCATGTGGCCATAGTCCTTTATCGTCGTGCCGCAGCCCGAGGCGGTGATGATGATGGCATCGAGCCCCTCGCCCTCAATCTCCCGCATCCACGCATCCACATTGTTGCGGGCAGCGTCCAAGCTGTCGTCTTCGCGGCCCATATGATGCACCAGCGCACCGCAGCACGCCTCACCCTTCGGCCGCACGACCTCAACGCCGATGCGGGTCAGCAAGTCGATGCTGGCTTCATTTATGCCGGGCTTGAGCACTGGCTGAGCACAACCGGTTAGGATAGCGACGCGGCCTAATTTAGCTCCGTGCGCAGCGCTGACACCGGGTTCAGCGACGGCAGATCTTCCGGGCAATTTACCAGGCGCAAGGGCCAACATGGCCTTGAGCGGTTTGGTGGCTTCGAGGACGCCAAACACAGGCGCAAACGGCTTTCCCAACCGTGCCAAACTTAGCGCCGCGCGGAAACGACCGGGATATGGCAACACAGCAGCCAGCACGTTGCGGATCAGCCGATCCATCACGGGGCGCTTGTATGTTTCCTGAATGTGGGCGCGGGCATGGTCCACCAGATGCATGTAGTGCACGCCAGACGGACATGTGGTCATGCAACTGAGGCAGCTGAGACAGCGGTCGATATGTGTAACGGTTTTCTCGTCCGCCGGCCGGTCGTTCTCCAGCATGTCCTTTATGAGGTAGATGCGTCCACGGGGGCTGTCCAGCTCGTCGCCCAGCGTCACATAGGTGGGGCATGTGGCGGTGCAGAAACCGCAATGCACACAGGTGCGCAATATCTTCTCGGAGTGCGCGGTGTGCGGATCAGCTAGCTGCGCGGCATCAAAATTAGTCTGCATAGTGTCGTTTTATCCTGCCGCTTCGGGCGCCATCAAACCCGCATTGAGAATGTATTTGGGATCGAAGCTCGCCTTGATACCGGCACTCAGCTTGGCCACAGCCTCTGGTTGCGGCTGGAACACGCTGGCGGTGGCGCGCACATCAGCCGGCGCGCGTACCAACAGCGCATGGCCGCCCAATTTTGCGGCCAATCGGTGGATGGCCTCCATATCGGCTTTCATAGACGTCGCCATCCACACCAGGCCGCCGGACCAGTCGTAGAAATACGCTTCCGCGCCGCTGGCAGCCACAAAGTCAGGCCCTTTGGTGGGGGGCAGTGACACCTTCCAGACCAGCCGATCGGCTGGCTCGACAAGTTGGTGCACATCGCGAACAGAGCGCCATGCCTGTAAGCTGTCATCACCTTGCAAAATATCGGCGCCGCCAAATTCCGAGAGCGCCTCGGCCAGCTTGCCTGCGCGGTATGCAACCGATGCAACCATTCCCTCAATGCGCAGCAGCGTTCGAGATCCGGCTTTTGCATTACCGAGTCCGGGCAAATGGGCAGCGCCTGTCACTTCAAACGGCGTGCCGGTGGCTGCACACATCGCTTTGACGGCGGCTCTGTCGTCCAGATCGTTCAG
>JBCDIB010000285.1:0-3165 GCA_038749385.1 Pseudomonadota bacterium
AAGCCTGAACGCCGGGCCGAAAGGCGTGGTGATAAAATTCCGCAATGGCGAGTTCCCCGATCCCGCAGCCCTGATAGGCCATATCGGCCAACAAGGCAGCCTAGCCAAGGTGCGGCCAGACCAGAGTGTGGTGTTCATCCGCGACTGGTCGACGCCGGAGAAGCGACTGAAGGGCAGCGCCGTTGTGATGACGAATTTGGTGAAGTTGTTGGGGTGAGGTGTTATCCAAATGTCCGAAGATAGACTGCTGGCAGAGTATCAGAAGAGATTTGGTCAGGTATTTGGAGCGACCTTCTACAAAATTGAGGCTCATCGGGTGCAACTGGAGGTGAGTTGGCGCTACCACGAATATCTTTTCGGCAACGGACCAGAGATGGTCGACATGTTGAACGAACGAGCAGGTGCATTTTTCGGCCACTACCAATCCATGATCTTTGATCATGTCCTACTTGGACTAAGCAGGCTGTCGGACCCGCCGCAGTCGTTCGGAAAGACCAATATATCGATGGCAACGCTGTCCAATCATTTGCCGAAATCCGATCTTCAACCAGATTTTGATGAAATGGTCATAGAATACTGCAATCGAGTTGAATTTGCACGGGATTGGCGAAACAGGGTCATAGCCCACAACGACTATGCACTTGCAACTAATCAGGCGCATCCCATAGCTATCGCAACAAGAAAGAAGGTTAGAGCCGCTCTAGACTCCCTTTACGACTGCATGGCCTTTCTCTCCCTGGAGCTAGATGATGCCCATATTGTGGATGAGATCATACATTATGCTGACGATGTTTCGCTTGCTCAGACAATCTTTTTGGGGAACGAAGCGTTTGCGGCTGCCCGAGCTGACCGCTCTCTGCACAAAATGACGTTTCCAGATTGGATAATGCGCACCCCGGCCAAGTAGTATGGCGTCGCTTCTCTGATGCAATCACAACTGAGCCAGAAATTTCGAAAACACCATCAGCCCCTCGGGCCAAGGGCCGTGCCCGCTCGCCACATCAATGTGGCCTTGGTCGCGCGCATCTATAAACAGGCTGCCCCACGCGTTCGCTAAGGTTTGAGCATCGTCTTGAATCATATGCTGGTCGTTGGTGGCGTGGACCAGGAAGCTGGGGAAGGGCAGCGGCGCGGTCGGGTAGGGCCCGAAGCCGGACTGGGCGAAGGGCTCGTGGAAGCTGGTGTCCATCACCGGCGGCGCGACAAGATAGGCCCCGCGCACATCGGCTGACGCATCGAACAGAGGCGCGGCGTTTACGATGGCCGCAACGCCGGCGGAATGACCCACCAACACGACTGGCTTTGCCGCTTTATTGACCGCTGCCACCAACCGCGCGGTCCAGGCATCGCGGTTGGGTGCTTCGAGGTCGCCAAGGTCCACCATACGGGCCGATGACATTTTTTTGGCCCAACGATGTAGCCAGAGGCCGCCGGTCAGGTCCGGCTCGCCGGGAACCAGAAGAATTTCGCAGTCTTTGACTTTCATGGGCGGGCCTCACTCCGTCATCCTCGGGCTTGACCCGAGGATCCACCTCAACGGTCATCACCCCATGTCAAAAAGGTGGACCCTCGGGTCAAGCCCGAGGGTGACGAACACCGGGAGCTAAGCCTTCCCAAACACCCGTGCGAAAATCGTATCCACGTGCTTGGTGTGGTAACCAAGGTCAAACTTGTCGCGGATGGTCTCTTCATCCAGCGCGGCGCGCACGTCTTCGTCCGCCAGCAGTTCGTCAAGGAATTTGGGCGGGTTGGGGTCGCGGGTCTGATAGGCGTCCCACACCTTCATGGCGTTGCGCTGAACGAGGCGATAGGCATCCTCGCGGCTCACGCCGGCCTGTGTGAGCGCAAGTAGCACGCGCTGGCTGTGGATCAGCCCGCCCAGCGCGTCCATATTTGCTTCCATGCGCTCTGGATAGACCACCAGCTTGTCGATAACACTGGTCAGGCGGGCCAGGGCAAAGTCGAGGGTCACGGTGGCGTCCGGTGCGCTCATACGCTCGACGGAAGAGTGAGAGATATCCCTCTCATGCCACAGGGAAACATTTTCCATGGCAGGCACAGCATAGGCGCGCACCATGCGGGCGAGGCCCGTCAGGTTCTCGGTCAACACCGGATTGCGCTTGTGGGGCATGGCTGAAGAGCCCTTTTGGCCCTTGGAGAAGAACTCCTCGGCTTCAAGCACCTCGGTGCGCTGCAGATGGCGCACTTCGGTGGCCAACCGCTCAACCGACGAGGCGATCACCGCCAACGTGGCGAAGAACATGGCATGGCGGTCCCGGGGGATGACTTGCGTGGAGACAGGCTCCACCGCCAGCCCCATCTTGTCCGCCACATGGGCCTCGACCGCAGGGTCGATGTTGGCGAAAGTGCCCACGGCGCCAGAGATAGCGCAGGTGGCGATCTCAGCCTTGGCGGCGACCAGTCGCTCCCTGTTGCGGGCAAACTCGGCATAGGCCTGTGCCAGCTTAAGGCCAAATGTCACCGGCTCGGCGTGAATGCCGTGACTGCGGCCAATCGTGACGGTGTCGCGGTGTTCCCGCGCCCTGCGCTCCAACGCTTCCAGCAGCGCATCCATATCGGCCAGCAGCAGGTCGCAGGCGCGGGCGAGCTGTACCGACAGAGTGGTGTCGAGAATGTCGGACGATGTGAAGCCCTGGTGCACAAAGCGCGCAGGCTCGCCGACAATTTCCGCCAGGTGCGTCAGGAAGGCGATGACGTCATGCTTCGTCTCGCGCTCAATGGCGTCGATACGATCAACGTCAAAAGTCGCGTTGCCGCCCTTTTCCCAGATCGTAGCGGCGGCTTCCTTGGGAATCACCCCAAGGTCGGCCAGCGCATCGCAGCCATGGGCTTCGATCTCGAACCAGATGCGAAATTTCGTTTCGGGTGACCAGATGGCCACCATTTCGGGGCGGGAATAACGTGGGATCATTGGCGGGCCATAACAGAGGCCGCGACCCGCCTCAACGGCTACGAAAGGCGGCTGGGATTTATCCGCAACCTAGCGTGGGAAAACAACCATATGCCGCCACTGGCCCGCATTTTCAAAGCCCGGCGTGCGCACGCGCAAAATGGCAGCAGTGGTTACACCACTTCCGGGTGGAAAATATGTGCGCACTTCGGCGATCTCATAATCGGTGGCGCAGCCACGGCTGCGGGGCAGGG
>JBCDIB010000286.1:0-2980 GCA_038749385.1 Pseudomonadota bacterium
CAAGTTCCGGGCAGTGCTTTACAGCCGACCTGGCAGTTACCGGTGTGCCGGAACCTTTGGTAATTCTGAGCTAAATACAGCGACCGCCATCGACTTCCATCGCAATGCCGGTCACCATCGACGCCTCGTCCGAACAAAGAAAAGACGCCGCATTTCCCATATCCTGCGGCGTGGAGAAACGCCCCAGCGGAATGGTGGAAATGAACTTCTCCCGCATCTCCGGCGTGTCCTCGCCCATAAAGCTGGCCAGCAATGGCGTTTCACCGGCCACAGGGTTGATGGCGTTCACGCGAATGCCTGAAGGAGCAAGCTCCACCGCCATGGTTTTGGTAGCCGTGATCATCCAGCCCTTGGAGCAATTATACCAATTGAGCTGCGCCCGTGGACTGACGCCTGCGGTGGACGCAACGTTGAGAATAGCGCCGCGGCCAGCCTTTTTCATGGAGGGCACGAAGGCCTTCGCCGTCAGATAGACAGACTTGCAATTGACGTTGAACACGCGGTTGAAGGCGTCTTCATCCACGTTCTCGAGATCGCCTTTGGTGTGAGTGATGCCCGCATTGTTGACCAGAATATCCAGCTCACCCTGATTCAGAACTTCAACTGCCATGGCCTGAACGGAATCACCGTTAGAAACATCCACGCCAAGTGCTTGAGCCGACTCACCAAATTGCAACGCAACCTGCTGCGCCGCGTCATGATTGATGTCTGCAATATAGACGAAGGCCCCCTCAGCCACGAACTTCTCTGCGATGCCCAAACCAAAGCCCGAAGCTCCACCGGTTACCAATGCCCGTTTGCCTGACAGTCTCATGACGCTCCCCTAATCATGCTTCACGGCCACCGTTTTGGTCTGTGTGAAGCCGTACATGGCCTCAAACCCCTTCTCCCGCCCGTGACCGGATTTCTTGACACCGCCAAAGGGCAATTCCACCCCGCCGCCAGCACCGTAATTATTGATAAACACCTGCCCGGCCTTCAGCCTCTTCGCCAGCCGCATCTGGCGTGCACCGTTCTCCGTCCATGCGCCGGCCACAAGACCAAAATCTGTGCTGTTAGCGAGGGCCACCGCCTCGTCTTCATCGTCGAATGCGATGATGACCTGCACCGGGCCGAAAATCTCCTCCCGCGCCAAGGCATGATCGGCAGGCACATTGCCCAGCAAAGTTGGCAGCACGTACGCGCCACCGCTCGGCAAATCGTCCACGAACACGCCTTGGCCAGCGACTGTGAGGCCGGAGTCCAGCGCTTCACGCAGATAGGCCTCAACAATGTCCCGCTGCCGCTTGCTTACGAGCGGCCCGAGCCGCTGGTCGCGTCGGGCTGGCCCAACAGTCAGCTTGCCATAAGCGGCTGCCATGCGCTCGGTCACCTCGTCCAGCACCGACCGTTGCACAAGAATGCGCGATGCAGCGGAACAGGTTTGGCCTGCATTTTGAATGCCCGCATTGACGAGAAACGGAAGCGCGGCGTCCAGGTTAGCGTCCTCAAACACCAATTGCGGGCTTTTCCCCCCGAGCTCCAGCGTTACGGGCCGCACATTGTGCGCCGCTGCCGTCTGCACAGCCTCGCCCACCGGCACGGAACCGGTGAAGGAAATGTGGTCCACATCATGGTGGCCCGCCAATGCCGCTCCGGCCTCTTCGCCCAGGCCTGGCACCACATTCAGGGCGCCGTCCGGCAGCCCGGCCTGTTTCGCAATTTGGGCAAAAGCCAGCGCGGTAAGGCAGGCCTCTTCGGCAGGTTTCATCACACAGGCATTTCCAGTGGCCAGCGCCGCACCCACCGAGCGACCGATGATCTGCATTGGATAGTTCCACGGCACAATGTGACCCGTCACACCATGGGGCTCGCGCAGGGTGTAGACTGTATACCCGTCCAAATACGGAAGTGTTTCACCGTGGAGCTTATCCGCGGCGCCGCCGTAAAACTCCATATATCGCGCCAGCGCCACGGCGTCGGCCCGCGCCTGGGTGAGCGGCTTGCCCACATCATCGGCTTCCAGTGCTGCCAACTCATCTACATGGTCCAAAACCAAGCGCCCCATGGCAGTCAGCAGACGTCCACGCTCAAAAGCCGGCATATCACCCCAAGGGCCATCTGCAGCAGCCCGCGCAGCCGCAACAGCCCGGTCGATATCGGGGGGCCTGCCCCGCGCGATATTTGCCAAATGCGAGCCATCTGACGGATTGGTCAGTGCCAAGGTACCGCCTTCGCCATCAACCCATTGATTGTCGATGAACAATTTATCGGTTGGGAACTGCAGGCGATCAGTCATGGGCCATCTCTCGTCGTTTGCGCGCAAGCACTTCGTCCAGATGGAGCGTCGC
Organism: Pseudomonadota bacterium; assembly: GCA_038749385.1. Lineage (GTDB taxonomy): Bacteria > Pseudomonadota > Alphaproteobacteria > Rhizobiales > Rhizobiaceae > JBCBXA01. The sequence goes on from JBCDIB010000286.1 coordinate 2,331, forward strand.
CGCCAACAATTGCTGTGTGTAATCGTTTCTTGGGTTGCTGAACACGTCTGCCGTTGGACCGCGCTCAACAATCTTGCCGGCCTGCATCACCAACACCCTGTCGGTCACCGCCCGCACGACATGAAGATCGTGTGAAATGAACAGATACGCCACACCCAAACGCTGGCCGAGATCTGCCATCAGATCCAGCACCTGTCCCCGCACGGACACATCGAGTGCCGACACGGGCTCGTCAGCCACTATGAGTTTTGGCTCCGTCACCACGGCACGGGCAATCGCAATGCGCTGCCGCTGGCCGCCGGAAAACTGATGCGGATAGCGGTCCAGCGCATCGCGTCCAATACCCACCTTGTCCAGAGCACTGGCGACGCGCTCCATCTTGGCCTTAGTGCTTAAGCCCTCAACCAGATGCAAAGGCTCCCCGACCACCCGCGCAATTGTGTGGCGCGGGTTGAAGCTGCCAAACGGGTCTTGAAACACCACCTGAATGTCGCGCCGCACGCCCCGTAATTTGCTTTGGGGCATGGACGTCAGATCAGCACGGCCAAAGTGAATTGAGCCTTCATCGGCCTTCTCCAATGCTAGCACGGCCCGCGCCAATGTCGACTTGCCGCAGCCCGATTCGCCAACCAACCCAACGCTTTCACCGG
>JBCDIB010000287.1:0-2943 GCA_038749385.1 Pseudomonadota bacterium
CGCCCAACTGCGCGCGGGGCAAAGCCAACTCAAGCGCCGTAAGATAATATCCCCGCTGAAAGGCCCCAAAGGCCAGATCCACATTTGCGTCCGCCTCTGCCGTGCGCTCGTCCAGTTCTGGGTCGGGTGCGTCAGACGTTGGGTTCGTGTGTATGGAGGCTTCCGGGGGCGGGCTATCAATTGCAGCCTCTGTTGCCCCGTCGTTTATCCCCTCAATTGCAGGCTCATTTGCCCAGATGGTGGGCACGTATGCCAAGCCAAATGCCAGCCCCAGAACCAACGTCAGGCTTATGGGTTTGAATGCAATTGGTCGCACACGGCTGGTCATCGGCTTTGGCTTAGTCGGCAAATTCAAGTTCGGGGCCTTCAGCTTCAATTATGGTAAGCGCCTGCGCCACCGCAGCCGCCGGGTCCGGCGCGCCAAACACGGCTTGCGACAAAACCACAAACTCAGATCGCGTAGCAGCAGCGTCTTTCACGCTTTCAAGCGAATTTCCGGCGGCAATGAGGCAAGGCACCTCAATCATCTGTGCCCACCATTCTGCCAGCACAAGGTTCTTGGCGTGGGGGTCTGGCTTTATGTCCCGTGCCAACGGGCCCAAATGGATCATATCAGGGGCTACATCCCCCGCCGTCAAAGCACTGTCACGGCTGAACTGGCCATACAGACCGATGGAGCGCTGACCACCAAACCTGTCCAGCAGGTCCAGCGTGTCCTCCACCCAACTCTGGCCCTTGGCTTCCACCAGAAGGCCGTCAGCATCTATGCGGCCCATGGCCTGGCTCGCCTCCAACCCATCCAAAATCGCTGCCGCCCCGGCCTGTTGTATCACCGGCACGAGACTTGCCGCCAAAGTGTCATAGGCGGGGCCATCCATATCGAAGCGCGGCAGGATAACCGCCGCCACACCCCCGCCGGTCAGGGCAGCTTCAACGCGCGCCCGGGCATCCGCCGCGCCCACCGTGGCCTCATCCACCGTCAGCACCAATTGCGCTTTTTCAGGTACCGCGTCTTTCGCCTGTGTGTTCGCCAATGGATTGCCTCATAATTTGCTTTGGGCCGGTGGTACCGCCCCGCGCCGCAATACACCACCAACAAAAAAGGCGGCCCCATGGGAAACATGGACCGCCTTTCTCGGATTGGCCGATCGGCCCGATCAGTGCACGGATTGCAACCGTTCGATTTCGTCTTTCAGCGCGAGTTTTCGTCGTTTCAATTCGGTCAGGCGCAGGGCGTCGGTCGAGCTGGCTTGCGCGCTCTCCTTCAACTGGGCCTCAAGGTGTTTGTGGCGGCTTTGCAGGGCTTCAATATGCGTCTGCTTGGACATACTCACTCCTTCCTGATTGAAAGGCTCCCGCACTACTCACGACAGCCGGACGTTGAGAACACGCACACAGTGCCACACATTCGGTCGCCCGTCGAACAGGTTTCGATGGCATTTCATAAACACCAAACATATTTCGACGGGTCATGACGGTTGCAGGCCATGGCCAAATCCGCCTATTGAACCTCCTCATACTGGGTAACCTGACGACCGGAGCTGTGCGTGGAAGACGAACAACAACAGGCAGCAGCCCGCATGAAACTGGCCGCCCTGCGCCAGGAACATGATGATATGGACAGTGCCATTGACGCCATGATCGCCGTGGGGCGTGATTTCCTGCAGGTGCAACGCATGAAGCGAAAGAAGCTGGAACTTAAAGACCAGATTCAAAAGCTCGCATCCCGCGTCACACCGGATATTATTGCCTGATGGGTGCAGCAAACAACAAAGTTGCAATTATCATGGGCAGCCAGTCCGACTGGCCCACCATGAAGCATGCGGCGCAGGTGTTGGAAGAGCTCGGCATTGAGTTCGAGGCCCGTATCGTATCGGCCCATCGCACGCCTGACCGCATGCGCGAGTTTGCGATTGGTGCGCGGGATGCAGGTTTTGCATGCATCATTGCTGGCGCAGGCGGCGCGGCCCATTTGCCTGGCATGACAGCGGCCTGGACATCATTGCCGGTTTTTGGCGTGCCAGTGGAAAGCAAAGCCCTGTCCGGCGAAGACAGCCTTTTGTCCATCGTGCAAATGCCCGGTGGCGTGCCGGTGGGCACCTTGGCGATCGGCAAGGCGGGCGCTACCAATGCCGCGCTTCTGGCTGCGTCCGTTCTATCCATATCCGACCAGCAGCTGACTGAACGCCTCGATGCACGCCGTGCCGCAATGGCCGAAGCCGTGGCCGAACATCCAACGGATACTGTATAGCCATGAGTGACGCTCCCATTGCCGCCGCTCTTGCGCCGGGTTCGACCATCGGCATCCTGGGTGGTGGCCAATTGGGGCGCATGCTTGCCATGGCTGGTGCTCGGCTTGGCTATCGCATCGCGGTGCTGGAACCGGACCCCAAATGTCCGGCGGCGCAGGTGGCCAACACCCTGTTTGCCAACGCCTATGATGACGAAAACGCGCTGGAAGAATTTGCCTTCAATTGCCATGCGGTGACGCTGGAGTTTGAAAACGTCCCCGAAGAGAGTTTGCGGTTTTTGGCCAAACATGTGCCGACGCGCCCCGGTGCAGAAGCATTGCGGGTGGCGCAGGATAGGTTGACCGAAAAGCGCTTTCTGCAAGATGCCGACGCGCCCGTGGTAGATCATGTGGATGTGGAGGACGAAGCGGCCTTCGACAAAGCTCTGTCCGTCTTTGGTGGCGATGCCATCGTGAAAACCCGCCGCATGGGCTATGATGGCCAAGGCCAGCACCGCCTCACGCCCCACAGCAGCGACGCGGACATTGCCAAAGCCAAAAGCACGGCCCTATCTGTCGACTGTATAGTGGAGCGGGTTGTAGGCTTTGAACGCGAAATCTCAGTCATGGTGGCTCGCGGCGCGGATGGCACAATCGTGACTTTTGATCCGTCCGAAAACGTTCACCGCGCTTCGATCCTACGCACCAGCACA
>JBCDIB010000288.1:0-2896 GCA_038749385.1 Pseudomonadota bacterium
CTTTTGGATCTCAGTCGTGATCTCAGCAGACACGCCATTGGCCTTCAGCGCGCCCTGATATTGGTCCGCTATGCGCTCGGCAATTTCGCGCTGCTCGTCGCTGTTGACATAAATGCCCGAGCGGTATTGCGTGCCGACATCATTGCCCTGGCGCATGCCCTGAGTGGGATCGTGACTTTCAAAGAATGTCTTTACCAGCTCTTCGAAACTGATTTTCGACGGATCAAAAACCACCAGCACGATTTCATTGTGGCCCGTACCGCCGGAGCAGACTTCATTGTACGTGGGGTTTGGTGTTATGCCCGCGCCATAGCCAACGGCGGTGACGTATACGCCATCGAGCTTCCAGAAGATGCGCTCGGCGCCCCAGAAACAGCCCAGACCAAACTGCACCTGCTCCAATCCATCGGGGAACGGTGCCTTAAGTGGGTTGCCATTCACGAAATGGGATTCGGCCGTCTCCATGGCCTCGGAGCGCCCCGCAAGGGCGGTCTCTTCGGTGGGCAGTTTTGTTTTTTTCGTCAGCATATCGATCAGAAACATCAGGGGCGCTCCGCTTTTGGACGTCTAATTCAGCCGAATATAGATACTGGAGGTTGGCACCGCGAGGGCTGCTATCGCGCGATAGCGACGCGGGGCCGCCGGTAGCGGTGGCCGATCAGATAAAGAACCAAGGCCAGCCCAGCAAAAACAAGTGCCGTGGGCAGCAGAAGCATAGGGGTCACAACCGAATACCATGCGTCGGGGGATACATATTGCTGCACACCAAATTCTGCCTGTTGCAGGCTTGACGGGTGCCATTTGCGCCACGTCAGACCCAGTGGTTCAAGCGTGAGGCTCTGGTTTGCAATGGACCGCGCAATATCTGCAATTGCAGCTGCAAGGGCTGCCAAAAGCGCAATGGCTGCAATGGCCCGGAAACACATTTTCACAAACGCCATATCGCGTTCCTTTCTGCCATAACGGCGCTTGCATCCGCGCAATCGGTTTGTATATTGCGCCAGCTTCGCCGGACCAGACTTGCCTAAAGCAAGCTGTGTCGGCACGCCAATCAAACGGCCTCAAAAGCGAACACGACGATGAGAGCACCCCGTGCTTTCGCCGTTTGGTCGCCAAGGCCACGTCTGGCGGGCACCACACTCATCAACCGGAGTGTGGTTTTGGGTGGAAACTCAACGCACATTTGGCCGAGTGGTTGAAGGCGCACACAAGTCTGGCTTGCCAGACTTGTTATTTCCAGAGGAGCATGCGCTTCTCTTCAACCACACTCATCAACCGGAGTGTGGTTAGAGCGAAAGCTCAGACGGACAGGTGGCCGAGTGGTTGAAGGCGCACGCCTGGAACGCGTGTAGGCGGGGAACCGTCTCCAGGGTTCGAATCCCTGTCTGTCCGCCATTTTCTGGTTCACGCTCAGTCCATTTCGCTCATGCGCTCCAACAAAGCTGGAGAGACCGGGCCGCGTTTGCGGCCTTGCGCCGGTTCGAAGAGATGGGCGACAGATTTGCCTCTGAAACCTGACCAACGTCCGAAATAGCGATCTGAACCCACGTGATTTCAAAGCCGTTTACCGGCTAGTGTCTCCATCATGGTTTGGAATGACTGATCTATGCACGGGTTTGACACACTGATTTCAAGGCTTTTGGACCGCTCAAGGCGGCAAGGGCGCACCATATTAGCTGTGGCGGGGCCGCCGGGCGCGGGCAAATCCACCGCAGCCTCCGCTATTTGCAGCGCGTTGAACCTCAAGGGAGCGAGGTCACGGGTGGTCCCGATGGACGGGTTTCATTTTGACAATCGGATTTTGGAACCAGCCGGTTTGCTAGCCCGCAAGGGTGCGCCGGAGACCTTCGATGCTGCTGGCTTTGTTGCGCAGATAAAGCGGCTTTCCGAGCGGGCGGAGGATGTGGCAATTCCGGTTTTCGACCGGCAACGCGACATTGCAATCGCTGGGGCTGAGCAGGTGCCAGTCAAAGATGATATTCTGATTGTCGAAGGCAATTATCTGCTGCTCAAGGAAGCGCCTTGGTCACGGTTGAGGGCTTTTTGGAGCGAGAGCATCTTCATCAATCCGGGAATGCACGTGCTGGAGGCCCGCCTGGTGCAGCGGTGGCTCAACCACGGTTTGAGCGAAGCGGAAGCCCGGACCCGCGCGACGGAAAACGACATTCCCAACGCTCGGATTGTCGTGTTGCAGTCCACCGAACCGACCCTGCAAATGACGCCGGATGCCTTCGACCAGATTCATTCTTGTCGCTAGCTATGTTATATTATATCAAACCAAACGAACGATTGGGAACAGTAGCAACATGCGCAGGCAGGGACATGAAACGCAAAGCGACGTGCTTAGCGTAATGCGGGCCAAGGGTGGGCCGCTTACTGCCTATGAGATTCTGGCCGCCCTAAAAGTGGGCAATCCCAAACTGGCAGCCCCTACCATTTATCGAGCGCTCGCAGCCTTGACCAGCGATGGCCGGGCCCACCGTATTGAATCCACCAACTCCTATGTCGTGTGCACCCACCAGGGTCATAACGAAACTGCCGTGCTGACAATTTGCGGCGATTGCGGCGTAGTGGAAGAGCAAATGGACCCGGCCGTCACAAGCAGTCTTGAAGGCTTGGCACAAACCAATGGTTTTCAACCTGAGCGGCATGTGGTCGAGGTTCACGGCACCTGTGGTGAGTGCGTGCGCAAGGCAAGCTCATGAACGGATATCGCTTGCTTTTGGCAGGTGTCGCGGGCCGTTTGGCAGGCGTTGCCGGGCTCGTCATCATAATTTGGCTCGGCTATCTTTGGGCCACTGCGCCGATTGTGTTGTCGTGATGAACACAGCACTGAGCTTTGAAAATTTGACTCTCGGCTATGACCGGCACCCCGCCGTGCACCATCTGGACGGTA
>JBCDIB010000289.1:0-2866 GCA_038749385.1 Pseudomonadota bacterium
ACAGCCGCATCCCGGCAATAGGCATCTGCCCCCACGGCCATACCAAACTCTTCATTCAGCGGCGCGCCGCCGACCAGAATGACGAAATCGTCACGCATCCCTTTTTCAACCAAAGTGTCGATTACGACCTTCATGTAAGGCATCGTTGTGGTGAGAAGAGCCGACATGCCCAGGATAGCTGGCTTATGCTCTTCGATAGCTTGCAGATAGTCCGACACATCATTGTTGATCCCGATGTCGAACACATCAAAACCCGCTCCTTCCATCATCATACCGACCAGGTTTTTGCCGATGTCATGAATGTCGCCCTTGACGGTACCGATAACCATGGAACCCAGTTTGGGCGCGCCGGTCTCAGCCAGCAGGGGGCGCAGAATGCCCATGCCCGCCTTCATCGCATTTGCGGCCAGCAGCACTTCGGGCACGAACAAAATGCCGTCGCGAAAATCTTCCCCCACAATGGCCATCCCTGCGACCAGAGCTTCGGTTAGAGCGCGGTACGGCGTCCAGCCCCGGCTGAGGAGGATTTCAGTGCCTTCAACCACCTCTTCCTTCAGACCATCATAGAGATCGTCGTGCATCTGTTGCACAAGATCGTCGTCAGACAGTTCGGCAAGGATGATTTCTTCTTCGTCGGACATGAGCTTCTCCAAAAGCCGCATTTGTAGGGCATAAGCGATGCAAAGCAGTTGCGCAGACTATGCCACTAAATGAATGACAGTTCACCACTTTTTGCAAAGTACGAATCGCGACTTGCAACCGCATCTATGCGACTGCCAATGGCGCAATCTGTAGCTTTGTTGGACGCTGTTCGCGTTGATATGGACGGCAAACAGGGGACCAGTCATGACCGATACAGCCAACGACACGCCCGCCGCCGATGCTTCTCCCGCTGCGGGGCGTGGCGGCCGCCGCGGTCGCTCAGAACGCCGGGCCGCGCGGCAGACCACCGCCGTGCAGACGCTGCCGCCAATGGAGCGCAACATTCCGACGCTCGAACTTCTCACTGACGAGCAGTTGCAGGCCATCGAGGACAATGCCGACCGCATTTTGCTCGAAGTGGGGGTGGAGTTTCGGGATGACCCCGAGGCGCTGGACATGTGGCGAGCGGCTGGGGCGATGGTCGAGGGTGAGCGTGTGCGCTTCCCCAAAGGTTTGTGCCGCGAGCTTATGAAGACTGCGCCATCTTCGTTTGTGCAACACGCGCGCAATCCTGAACGCAGTGTGGAGATCGGCGGCAATAAGACGGTTTGCGCGCCCGTTTACGGTCCGCCCTTTACGTTGACGCTGGATGGCGAGCGCCGTTACGCAACGCTGGCGGACTTCGAAGATTTCGTGAAATTGATCTACCGCATGCCCGCGCTGCACCATTCCGGAGGTACGGTGTGTGAGCCGGTGGATGTGCCCGTCGAAACGCGGCACCTCGATATGCTGTATGCGCATATCAAATATTCAGACAAACCTTTCATGGGCTCCGTGACGGCACCGGAACGGGCGCAGGACTCTGTCGATATGGCGCGCATCGTGTTTGGCGAAGAGTTTGTTGAGAACAATTGCGTGCTGGTGAGTCTGATCAATATCAATTCGCCGCTGGTTTTTGACGATACAATGATGCGCGCGCTGAAGGTTTATGCCCGCGCCAATCAGGCATGCATCGTGTCGCCCTTCATCGTGGGTGGTGCAATGTCGCCGGTCACGGTGGGCGGCACGCTCAGTCAAGTATTTGCAGAAAGTCAGGTCGCCGTGGCTTTCAGTCAGCTATGCCGACCGGGAGCGCCGGTCATTCTGGGAACATTCGCCACCGGTATTTCCATGTCATCTGGTGCGCCGGCCTTCGGCACACCGGAGCCCGCCCAAGTGCTTCTGGGCGTTGGCCAATTTGCCCGCAAACACGGCCTTCCGTTCCGCTCTGGCGGGTCCTTGACGGGGTCAAAATTGCCCGATGCGCAGGCCGCTTACGAGAGCGCTAACACGCTTTATCCTGCCGTGGTTGGGGGTGTGAACTTCATGCTCCATGCCGCCGGCTGGCTGGAAGGCGGCCTCGTTTCCTCGTTGGAAAAACTGTACATGGATGCGGACCAATTGGCAGCCATGCAGAAGTTTGCGGCAGGTGTGGATACGTCCGAAGAAGCGCTTGCGTTCGATGCCATAAATCAAGTGCAGCCCGGCAACCATTTTCTGGGCTGCGACCACACGCAGGCAAACTTTCAGACTTCGTTTTATCGCTCAACGGTCGCTGACAATGACAGCTATGAGCAATGGAGTGCCGGCGGCAATCTGGATACGCGAGACCGCGCGAAGCAGAAGGTGCAGGTTGAGTTGGCAGCCTATGAAGCGCCGCCATTGGACATTGAGATTGACCAAAAGATCCGCGCGTTCATGGCCACGCGAAAGCAGGAAATCACCGGTGAAACACTGGATGAGGAATGGCTAAATCAGGCCGAAGCGCCAACCGAGCTGGCGTTCAAAGCACGCAGCCGCGCTATGCGTGAAGCGTTTGGATTGGATGGCACCGGCGGGGAGGGTGCGGTTACCAGTACAGAGTAAAGTTCAAGCTCGCCGCCGGCGGCCGCTCCGCTCCCGCTTGGCGGGGGCTTCCGCATCGCGCTGGGCGGCAACCGCGTTCACGTATGGGCCCAACGCATCTTCTATTTCCTGCAGGCTCGGCTTTTCGCCGGGAACATAATTGTCCATGGCTACACGCATGGCGGCCAAATGCTCTGGCGACGTGCCGCAGCAGCCGCCAACGATATTGGCGCCGGAATTGAGCGCCAGCTCTACATATTTGGCCATCAGTTCCGGTGTGCCAGTGTAGACCACGCTGTCGCCCTTGACGACTGGAATACCGCAATTGGCCTTTGCCACG
>JBCDIB010000290.1:0-2846 GCA_038749385.1 Pseudomonadota bacterium
AGCGTCAGCGTTTCGTCGGTCAGCAGGCTGGCGATCATCAGTGGCAGTGCCGCATTCTTTGCGCCGGAAATGGGTATTGTGCCCTGCAGCGGTCCGGTTTGGCCGATGATACGAATGCGGTCCATGCAGAATATTCCCTACCAAGATGCGGGTGAGCCCCAGCTGTGTGTGGACGCACCTTCTTTTGCAAATAAGTGGCCAAAGCGCGGCGTGTTTCTGCCTGACCATAGATTTTTGTGGGGTTTACCTTGCGAAGTCAGATGCGACAAGTTTGGCATGGTAGCCCGCCAAGCGCGATACATCGCTAGCTGTTGTTTTGGTTACCGTCGCCAGCGCTGGGCTTTGAGTTTTTCTCTGCCTCGTGGGCACGGTTTTGCACTTTGCGCCTGCGCAAATTGGCCCGCAGCTCCGCAGCCAGGCGCTTTGCCCGCTCGTTTTTGGCGTTCGCGTTGTCATTTTTCGCCACGGTCTATGCCTCTACATCACTACGTGCCGATGAAGTGTAAAAACCCCATGCCCACCGTCTTGCCAGTGCGTTTGCCCTATGGCACAAGCGCCGCCAGCCACCAAGCGTCTCGCCAGTCAAACCGGCACCGCGGCGGCACGCTGCTGTAGCTCAGGGGTAGAGCACTCCATTGGTAATGGAGAGGCCGGGAGTTCAAATCTCCCCAGCAGCACCATTTTTCAGCGCATTTGTTTCGGTCCATAGGGTGATAGCTTGGCAAAGGCGGCTCTCGATCCCACACATAGCACGCACAATCGTCCGTCACTGGGCATACTTACCACTGGCCGTGTTAACCCAGCGCTTATTGATCGCTTTGGTGAATATGACGTGCTGTTTCGTAGTCTTCTGGGTGAGGACAGGTTTCACTACCGTAATTACATGGTGCTCGACGGCGAACTGCCATCTTCCATAGAGGATTGTGATGCTTGGCTTGTGACCGGCTCCAAGCACGGTGCCTATGAAGATCATCCTTGGATTGCGCCGTTAGAGAACTTCATTCGTGCGCTGCAAGCTGCCGCAAAACCCCTGGTTGGCATCTGTTTCGGCCATCAGATCATCGCGCAGGCGCTGGGTGGCAAAGTGGTTAAATTTGAGGGTGGCTGGGGCCTTGGCGTGAACGCTTATGATAGCCTGTCCCACGACGGACCGGTCCGCGCATTGGCCGTCCATCAGGACCAGGTGGTGGAGGCACCGGCCGCCACAAAGACGATTATGAGCAGTGATTTTTGCGCCAATGCGGCTCTGTCTTATCACCAGTCCGACGGCGCAGAATGGGCGCGAAGCTATCAATTTCACCCAGAATTTTCACCGGAATGGGTGGCCGCATTGATCGATGCGCTGGAGGGTAAAAGCTTCGACACAGGCACCGCGGCGCGTGGCCGCCAGTCTTTGGCTGGTGTTGAAGATGGCGGCCTTGCTTCTTCTGCGGTGGGCTTGGAGATAGCTAGCTTTCTTGAAAGTGTTGCTAGCTAGCCAGCTCTGTCCGGTTTTCAAATTGCTTGAGCGCGTCGGGGTTAGCCAGTGAAGTGAGATTGCGCACCTTTCGCCCGTGGACAACATCGCGCACCGCCAACTCGACAATCTTGCCGCTTTTGGTGCGCGGGATGTCCGTCACTTCGGCGATGATTGCCGGCACGTGACGTGGGCTTGCATTGGTTCGAATTTCTGTGCGCACGCGCTTTATAAGCGCTTCGGTCAGCTCTGCGTCAGGTTGCAGTTTGACGAACAACACCACCCGCGTGTCACTGTCCCAATCCTGCCCGATGACCACCGCCTCAGCTATGTCCTCAATGCGCTCAACCTGCCGATATATTTCCGCGGTGCCGATGCGCACGCCACCGGGATTGAGCGTGGCATCAGAGCGTCCGGCCACCACAAAGCCGCCATTGTCGGTGCGTGTCAGCCAATCGCCGTGGCACCACACATTTTCGAATTGCTCAAAATAGGCGGCGTGGTAGCGGCTGCCATCCTCGTCGTTCCAGAAGCCCACGGGCATGGAAGGGTGGGGCGTGGTGCACACCAGTTCGCCGGGCTCGCCCACAATTGGCATGCCATCTTCATCAAAAACCTGCGTAGCGAGGCCCAGCATGGGGGCCTGTATCTCCCCTCGCCAAACCGGAAGGGTCGGTGCGCCGCCTATGAAACAGGCGCAAATGTCCGTGCCCCCGGAGATAGAGGCCAGGTGCACATCATGTTTCCAACTTTCATAGACATAATCGAAGCTCTCATGCTTCAGCGGCGAGCCGGTGGATAGCACAGCCCGCAGGGACGTCAGGTCAGCGGCTTCACGAGGGATAACGCCACACTTTTGCGCGTGATCAATGGCCTTGGCCGAGGTGCCAAAATGGGTGACGCTTTCGGCTTCTATGAGCTCGAAAAGGCGTTCGGGCCCGGGGTGAAACGGGTTGCCGTCAAACAGTATGAGCGTTGCCTCTGCGGCGAGGCTCGAAGCCAGCCAGTTCCACATCATCCAGCCACAAGTGGTGAAATAGAACAGTCGGTCGCCAGGCTGCACATCGCACTGCAGCATCTGCTCCTTCATGTGCTGAAGCAGCAGGCCGCCTGCACTGTGTACAATACATTTGGGCTTGCCCGTCGTGCCAGACGAGAAAAGAATGAAACCCGGGTCGCGGACGCTCCGCATCTCATAGGTCAATTCTCGGACGGGATAGTCCGCGATGAAGCTGTCCAGCGTTTGCGCAGACGGGATATCGTCCACCGACGCGCCGCCCAATGCGTAGGGATAGACCACAATATTCTCGACCGATTGCAGACGCTTTGTGATTTCTGCGAGAGCCGGACGGCTGTCTATGGTCTTGCCGGAGTAGAAATAGCCATCTGC
>JBCDIB010000291.1:0-2812 GCA_038749385.1 Pseudomonadota bacterium
CGCTGTTGGGCCCAAGCATAAACAGGCCCAGAACGAGCTCTTCCGAGATGAGCGTTCCGCTTGGCCCTATGCCAAAGCTTACGGCAAAACGATCCAAGAACCTGCGGCTCCAGGCATCTTCCTGATAATATTCTGACCAGATCACCGACCCCATGGCCGCGCGGGCCGCGTCCGCCGAAGCATCTTCTATCGGTGGGAAATGCACAGTCGGTAGCCACGACAGGCCACGCACCGGCTTCGCAATCCGCGGATTGGCCTCCAGCCGCGACGTATCTATCCGAGCCAAATCATCGGCGAAGAGCTTCGCCAAAGTATCGGTCCCCGCGGGAAATTGCTCCGTGGAGCGGAGTTGCTGTGCGGTGTATTTGGCGAACTCCTGAAGCGTCTGGCGGATCCGCTCCAAGCTAGTGCGCCACGGCGGCGGCGGCGGCTTCGTCGATCAAGCGGCCGGTGATGAATCTGTCCAAGTTGAAGCCCGCATTGATTGGGTGGGGCTCGTCGCGGGCGATGGTGTGGGCAAACACATTGCCCGAGCCCGGCGTAGCTTTGAAGCCCCCCGTACCCCAGCCGCAATTCACGTAAAGCCCCGGCACCGGCGTTTTGGAGAGAATTGGCGAGCGATCCGGCGTGGTGTCCACGATGCCACCCCAGCTTCGCAGCATTTTCATGCGGGTGAAGATCGGAAACATCTCGCAGATTGCGTCCAGCGTATGGCTGAGAATGTGCATACCGCCGGTCTGGCTGTAGCTTGTATATTGATCCGTACCTGCGCCGATGACCAATTCACCCTTGTCGGACTGGCTGATGTAAGCATGCACCGTGTTCGACATAACAACACACGGGAAGCACGGCTTCACCGGCTCGGACACCAAGGCCTGCAGCGGGAAGCTCTCCAGCGGCATGCGCACATCGGCCATCTCCATCAGCGGACTGGTGTGCCCCGCTGCCACGACGCCAATTTTCTTGGCACCGATGGGGCCTTTGGACGTTTCAACGCCTGTCACATGGCCGTTGGAGCCGCGGCGAATTCCGGTCACTTCGCAATTCTGGATGATATGCACGCCCATATCAGACGCCGCCCGGGCATAGCCCCAGGCCACGGCATCGTGGCGCGCGGTGCCGCCCTTCCGTTGCAGGGCCGCGCCCATGACCGGATATCGCGCTGACTGGCTGATGTTCAGCGGCGGGCAATAATCTTTGGCCTGCTGCGGGGAGAGCCACTCGTTTTGAACGCCATTGAGACGGTTGGCATGGACGTGGCGCTTGAACACCTGCACGTCGTGGACATTGTGGGCCAGCATCATTACGCCGCGTGGCGAATACATGACATTGTAGTTGAGGTCTTGGCTGAGCCCGTCCCACAGGTTCAGCGCGTGATTATATAGCCCCGCGCTTTCATCATAGAGATAGTTGGAACGGATGATGGTGGTGTTGCGGCCCGTATTACCGCCGCCCAGCCAGCCTTTTTCCAGCACCGCTACATTTGTGACGCCGTGCTCCTTGGCCAGATAATAGGCTGTTGCCAGCCCGTGCCCGCCGCCACCAATGATTATGACATCATATTCCGCATTGGGGGCGGGGTCGGCCCATTGGCGATCCCAGCCCTTGTGTTGGCGCATGCCCTCTCGGACGACGGCAAAACCGGAATATTTGCGCATGGTGGCTCCGAAACGGGTAAATGTGCGGGATGGCAGATTCAGCCACCCAGCACGGTCATATCATTTTGCACAATTTCTCAAGAAAAAAGTGCCAGCAAGACGCTCGGAATGCGACCAATTGGCTTCGTGGCTGATTGACTTTGCCGCGTTTGCCGCACTATAGCCTGCCAACACAGGCAGTCAGACGGGCGCAGCAAATGCGCCTTATTTTTTGGTTGGGGCCAAGTTGGTACCTGACAGAGGTAAGAACGATGAAAATCAAGAATTCGCTCAAGTCGCTCAAGGGCCGTCACCGGGCTAACCGCATGGTGCGCCGCAAAGGCCGCATTTATATCATTAATAAAGAAAACCCGCGCTTCAAAGCCCGCCAAGGCTAGATCAGCCGGTTTGGCTGCGGATTGCCCGCAGCGTTGTTTTGAGGCTGCCCTCGGCGTTCGAGCGGGCGGCCTTTTGCCGTTTAAGCTTTACACGGTTGCGCACGTGCGACATTGCGCACTCGATCGTGAATTTGACGCATTCCACCGGCGCGCTAACCTTTTGGTATGAAAAACGCCCGGCACTTTCTTATCACTCTTTTTGTTTCGCTTGGTCTTCTGACTGCGCCTGCTTGGCCTGCGTGGGCGCAGGATGCGAAAGCTGAAACCAAAGCATCCCAGCCCCAGTTCAAGCCGATCGAAGGCCGCACCGAAAGGCTTGATGGCCTGTTTGCTGACCTCAAGCGTGAGCGCGACCCCGCCAAGGCCCGCCGGATTTCCAACCGCATCTGGATCGCATGGTCCAGCTGGGATGACGATTCCATTGACCTGCTGATGCGCCGCACCAGCCGCGCCATAGACGCCAACCAATTGCCCATGGCGCTGGATATTCTCGACCAAGTGGTGGCGCTTGCCCCGGATTATGCGGAAGCATGGAACCGGCGTGCCACGGTCCACTTCATGCGTGGTGACTTTGAGTTATCGATTGCCGATGTGGAACAGACTCTCGCCCTTGAGCCCCGGCATTTCGGCGCACTGACGGGCCTCGCCCAGATGATGCAAGCGCTGGACGAGAATGAACGGGCGATCACCGCCCTGCAGCAAGCGCTTAATGTTTATCCCGCGATGGAGGGACCTAAACAGGCGCTTATCCGTTTGCTAGAGGAGACCGAAGGCGAG
>JBCDIB010000292.1:0-2711 GCA_038749385.1 Pseudomonadota bacterium
CGGTGCGTACATGGCGCGGGGGGTCTACGGTCAGTTCATCTGGTTCGACACGGCACGCAATGTGCTCATCGTGAAAACCGCCGCAAACCGCCGCTGGCGCGAACCGGGTGCGCTGGCACGTGACACGGACGTCTTGGACAAGCTGGCCGGTCACTACGCAAGCAATTGATCACAACCGTGGAAGCCTCACCAGCCGGTTTGCAGTGAAACATGCAAAGCCACATCACGGTGCATATAACGCTTTAACATTTCGAGAACGAGGCGGCTCGCAAACAATGAGCGACAATATTGCCCGTTACCTGCCCCTGTGTCATATCGACCACACGTGAACGACGGGGAAAAGACGATGGGTGATAGGGCAGCCGGCAGCGGCGTCATGGCGGGCAAACGCGGCTTGATAATGGGATTGGCCAACAACCGGTCCATCGCGTGGGGCATTGCCAAAAGCCTGCACGAAGCAGGCGCTGAGCTGGCTTTCACCTATCAGGGCGACGCTCTAAAAAAGCGCGTTGAGCCGCTTTGCAACGAGCTTGGCGGTCTGCTGGCTGGCCATTGCGATGTCACCGACGCTGATAGCATGGACGCGGCATTCAAAACGGTGGAAGACGCCTGGGGCAGCATCGATTTCGTGGTCCATGCCATCGCGTTTTCCGACAAATCAGAACTGGATGGCCGCTTTATCGACACCACTGCGCCGAACTTCGAGCGCACGATGAACATCTCAGTATATTCGCTGGTGGCCGTGGCCCAGCGCGCCGAAAAACTGATGACCGATGGGGGTTCGATCCTTACCCTCACCTATTATGGGGCCGAGAAGGTCATGCCCCATTACAACGTCATGGGCGTTGCAAAAGCTGGCTTGGAAGCATCCGTGCGCTATCTCGCCGAGGATCTTGGCAAGACGGGCATTCGCGTGAACGCCATCTCGGCGGGGCCCATCAAGACCCTGGCGGCCTCCGGCATCGGAGATTTTCGCTACATCCTCAAATGGAACGAGTACAACGCCCCCATGCGGCGCGCGACGACCATCGAGGAAGTTGGCGACACCGCCATGTTCCTCGCATCCGACCTGTCCCGTGGGATCACCGGCGAGATCATCCATGTGGATAGCGGCTACCACGCCGTGGGTATGAAAGCCGTCGACGCCCCGGACATTTCCGTCGACAAAAGCTGAGGGCAGCGTGGCCCCTCACCCTAAGCTTCAACGCCGTATCCTTTTCGTTCGCCACGGAGAAACGGACTGGAACGCCGAGCGCCGTATGCAGGGCCAGCGCGATACACCGCTGAACGCCACAGGCGAAGCGCAGGCGCAGACGGTGGGCACCATCCTGCCACGGCTTCTGTCCGGTCAGCCAGCACCCGACTTGTGGTGCAGCCCCTTGATGCGCTGCCGGCGGACATTCGAGCTTGCGGCCGCTAAGTATGAGCAAGCAACCGTCGAGCCTTTGCCTACGCCGAAGTTTGATGACCGTCTGCGGGAAATCACCTTTGGCCCTCTTGAGGGTCACAAGCTGGACGATTTCCCCCCCGACCTGGCGCAATCCCGGCTCGATGAGCCCTGGACATTCAAGGTGGAGGGCGCTGAAAGCTATGCCGACGGCTCCGAGCGTGCGGCCGAATGGCTAGGTGAGCAAATCGGCACCCAGCGGATGCTTGTGATCTTCTCCCACGGCGGCATCTGCCGCGGCCTGCGCCATCATTTGTTGGACCTACCCGGCGACGAAGCCGCCCGGTCTCCAATTCCGCAAGGCGTGGTGATCGAGTGGGCAAAGGTTGACGGCCAGTGGGGCGAAATCACGCACACATAATGGCATGAAATATTGAAAAGACGCAATCGAGTTTGCAGCCTTCGCGGGCAATTCGCAAACAATCAGAGAAAATATGCTTTTTACATCAGATCTTTTGAGCCCAAAGACCACCGCGCTGTTGGCGTCGGCCTTGATCTTGGGTGGCTGTACAACAACTGCCACGAGCACACCTGTGAACGTGCCATCTGGGAAGACTGTTAAAGTTTACCAAGGCTACCTGTCAGGGCGTGGTTGCGTTCAGAGCGGCAGAACAGTTCCACGTATTGACCGTCAGGGCGAACACGGAACGTTTGGAGTTAGAACAGCAAAGAGAAAAGTCACTTTCGGGCCGTGCGCCGGTCAAAACGTAAGCACATACGTCATAACCTACAAATCAAAGTCGGGTTACAAAGGTCCAGATTCTGGGCGGTTCTCTGTTTCGTATGCTGCTTACGTCGAACCAACTTCGCAAAGGGCGTCTAAGGCCAACGTCATCAGCGTCAACGTCAGGTAGCCGCACCATCGATGGTTTGACCGCCATCGCCTAGCGCCATAGAACGCCCGGACAGTCATCCGGGCGTTTTTTCATGTCACACAATTCTTTCGGCCACCTTTTCCGCTTCACCACCTGGGGCGAGAGCCACGGGCCTGCGCTGGGCGTGGTGGTGGACGGGTGCCCACCGGGCCTCGAAATAAGCGCCGCCGAGATCCAGACCTATCTCGACAAGCGCAAGCCGGGTACCAACAAATTCGTCACCCAGCGCCGCGAGGCAGATGCGGTGAAGGTGCTCTCCGGCGTCATGCCAAAGCCGCTGGTCGACGAAAACGAACCGGATGATTCTGACGTGCTCATCACGACGGGCACGCCGATTTCCATGATGATCGAGAACACCGATCAGCGCTCCAAGGACTATGGCGAAATCA
>JBCDIB010000293.1:0-2678 GCA_038749385.1 Pseudomonadota bacterium
GAGCCGACAATCTCCAATTGGTTGGCGGGTACGCCGAGCGAAACAAAGCGGGCCTGTGACCCCTCGTCCTGCAGCAGTATTTTTGGGAACCCGCGCAGTAGGTCACGGAACAGGGTTGCGCCGCGTGTGCGCCGCTTGAGGCTGTCCTGAGACATGCGCGAATTGATGAGCAGGGGAGCAACATTGCGCGATTGGCCCCATTCCTGCGTCCACCTTATGAGACCCGGCCAGAAGTCTCGCTCGGAAAACGCCACAGCATCTGGCTGCCAGTGGTTCAGAAATGCGTCCACCGCCGACTTGGTGTCCACAGGTGCGAACTGATGGATGGTACGCGGCGGCAGGCCATTTTGCAGCAGCGCCGCTGCAGATGTAGTCGTGGACGATGTGAGCAGAAAATGAAGCTCTGGACGCGAATTGCTTAGGGCCGCAATGAGCGGGCGCAGGGCCATACTTTCACCCACGGACACGCCGTGCAGCCACACAAGCTGGCCGCTGGGCCGCGTGGCAGATGGCGCCCCCAACTTTTGCGTGACGCTGGTGTCCGTCTCCTTGTTGCGGCGCTTGCGAACCGACAGTGCCAGTCGCCAAACCGGAGCGGAAAACCGGCCCAGGAGACCATAAGTCGCTAACATCCAGCCCGGCCTGCCCAGCTTCGCGCTCATTTTACCCGTCATGTCCGTATTCGCTTGTTGTGACATAGGGTATCCCGGTTGCGTTCGCCGCGTTTGCGCCCATAAAGGCTCGTAACAAATGATGTGAGAGGGGGGCAGTCTTAAGACCCCTTGCTACACAGTTTACCACGGAGATTGAGATGTCTGCTGACACCGCGCCGATCCGGATATTCATTGGCTGGGATAGCCGCGAAGATATTGCTTTTCAGGTTGCCAAGAAATCGATCCTCGACAATGCCAGCGTGCCGGTGGAGGTTGTGCCCATCAAGCTGCACGAATTGGTTGACCAAGGTCTCTACACCCGCGAGGTCGACCCGCTGGCATCAACCGAGTTCACCTATTCACGCTTCTTCGTGCCGCATCTGGCAGGGTATGAAGGCTGGGCGCTGTTCGTCGATTGTGATTTCCTGTTTTTCGGGGATGTGGCCAAGTTGCGGGATCATATGAACCCGGAGCACGCTGTGGTGTGCGCCAAGCATGATTATCAACCCAAGGCGACAACCAAGATGGATGGGCAGGTGCAGACCAGCTATCCGCGCAAAAACTGGTCGTCCTTCATGCTGTTCAATTGTGCCCACCCCTCCACCAAGCAGCTGACGCCCGAAAAAGTAAACGCGGAAACAGGGGCTTATCTGCATCGCATGCAATGGGCGGCCGACGAAGAAATTGGCGAAGTGCCCTACAGCTGGAATTTCCTCGAAGGCTGGTACGACAAGCCGGAAACCGGCTTGCCCAATGCGGTTCACTACACAAATGGTGGTCCGTGGTTCAAAGACTGGCAAAACGTTGACTACGCCGACGAATGGCGCGCAACCGCCCGCGACCTTGGCTGGTCCGTGGCCGAGGCCGTTTAGTCAAATGCCAACTGCTGAAACATCCTGCATCGTGTGCGGGGCTAATAATTTTATATTTGAAGACCGTAAGGACGCCAAAGCTGATGGTGAGACCGTCACGATAGCCCTATGCCAAAACTGCGGTCACGTGCAGATTGCGGACGTGCCGGATCCTGAAACGCTGCGGCGCTTCTACTCGGAAGAATACCGCCTATCGTTTCGCAGCGCTCGGCATCCCAAACCTAAACATGTCCTGCGCGCTGGCCGCAGGGCGACCCGACGTCTGGCGCGTTTGGAGGGCTGGTTGCACAAGGGTGACCGGTTGCTGGACATTGGCAGCGGCGGTGGCGAGTTCGTTTATCTGGCCACCAGGCGCGGAGTGCGGGCGAGCGGTATAGACCCTGCAAGCGATTACCTGTCTTTCGCCCAGGATGCCTATGGCATTGACGTCCGGGACACTGAAATTGCAGCGCTTGAACCCGATGGCTCGTTTGATGTGGTGACAATGTTCCACGTTCTTGAGCATTTGCCAGATCCGACCGCTACCTTTCGTATCGCTTTTGATCTGCTGGCAGACGGCGGCAGGTTTGTGGTGGAGGTTCCAAATCTGGATGCAACCAACACATCGCCGACCAATCATTTTTTCAAAGCTCATATTTCCTATTTCACCAAGACATCTCTGGCCCGGCTGGCGGCCGCTGGCTTTGAAGTTGAGGTGATGGAGGCGGACAAAGTGCTGTTCGCCGTGTTCACCAAGCGCCATGATTGGCGCGCTGATCTGGAACCGAGCGCGTTCGATTTGCCCGATGTCCAGGCCATCGCCTCGTCAAAACTGGCGATGCAGAACCGGAACTTTCTGCGTTATCTTGCGTCCGGTGGTCCGCTGAACGGGCTTAGAAAGCTTGTGCGTGTGGTGGAAGAACCAGCTTCGGCCTATGGTGCTGCGCCCAAGGAACTGCTCGACCGTTTCTGAAGCAGGGCAAGGCGCTGCATGCCTTCCGCTGCGGTCTCATCTAGCTGCCCGTCTCTCAATTGTCGCCGTTGGTCGCTGGCGATCCTTTGTTTGTCGGATATGGCCGCCAACATGGACTGCAGGGGCTTCCTGCGACCAGCTTCAAGACGCCATGTCTCCAGCGGTCGACTGTCGAAATCGTCCAGCCGTTCTCGTAGGCGC
>JBCDIB010000294.1:0-2677 GCA_038749385.1 Pseudomonadota bacterium
ATGGGACTTCAGACCAACCATGGTCTGGTTGCCGCCAAAATTCGTCACCTGCGCCGCCGAGTGCCAAGTGGTGCCGGACGTCAGCTCATCACGCTCCAGCAGCACGCAATCCGTGATGCCTTCTTGAGTGAGATGATACAGCGCGGAACACCCACCGATGCCGCCGCCAATGACCACAATCTGCGTGTGCGTTTTCATACCGGCTTCCCCACCCCTTCAGTTGAACGAGTAAGACTGAAACACACCGCACCTGCAAGCAGATTTACGGCGTGCGGAAACGGTACGTCATTTCGGCGGCTGATTTGGCCTTGCCCGCGATGTTTGCCAAATGAACTTGCATTGGGTGCATGAGGCTATTTCACTAGCCCAACTTGACCGTCCTTAATGTCAGAGAAACCCGTCTTTGGCGCGGCATACGCTCACCATGAATGACATCAGACTTTCTTGGGCGAATTCCATGTGTCCATTGATGCCGTGCTTCACCTTGGAGAACAAAAAGCGAGGTCGCTTTGCACGCACCAAAACCCAAGTTTGAAACTTTCGATAGTTCGATCAAGCGCTGCCAATTGGCACCAATGCCACCCCAAGCTCGAGGAGCGTGCGAGCTCAGATCCATAAAACTCCATCTTGGCCAAGAGCAAACATCAACTGAACCAAAGTGCAAAATTCGCCCGCACTATGGAGCAGCAACGATCTTGATAACTTGAGATTGATTGGTGCCCAGAAGAGGACTCGAACCTCCACACCCTTGCGAGTACCAGCACCTGAAGCTGGCGCGTCTACCAATTCCGCCATCTGGGCACGGGCTTAGTGAAGCATGCGGGTGATAGGACTGGCTTGATGTCAAGTCAACGCCTCAATGAGCCTTCGGCCGCCGAGAGTCTGGCGATTGTCGGCACCCGCGCTCGCAAGTCACGCACAATTTCATCAGACCCTGTACGCTTTGCGCCGATGGGAGCTCCGTGTTTAAAAAACCGCAGCGCCAACCGAGACGAAAAGCTGATTTTGCGACGGCTGTGGACCCTTGTTTGGTGGGGGCCAAACAGGCTACCTAACCCGAACAAACAGGCGCCCTGCTAACGGCGGCAGAGGCAGCATATTTTAGGGTTTTCCATGGCGTATAACGGCAAATTGGTCACTGTCTTCGGCGGGTCGGGTTTTGTGGGCCGCTATGTTTGTGGCGAACTGGCCAGGCGCGGCTACCGTGTGCGGGCCGCCGTGCGACGGCCGGACCTGGCCATGCATTTGCAGCCGCTGGCGCCGGCGGGGCAAATACAGGCTGTGCAGGCAAACCTGCGGTATCGCTGGTCCGTGGACCGGGCGGTTGAGGGCGCTGACCATGTGATCAATCTGGTCGCCATTCTGGCGGAAAGCGGCAAACAGACCTTCGACGCTGTGCAGAAATTTGGCGCAACAGCGGTGGCAGAAGCCTGTCGCGCCCAGGGCGTGGGCCTGACCCACGTTTCCGCTATCGGCGCTGATGAAAACTCAAAGGCCCAATATGGCCGGACGAAGGGCGAGGCTGAACGCGCGGTGATTGAAGCTGTTCCGGAGGCCACTATAATCCGCCCATCCATTATTTTCGGCACAGAGGACGCCTTCTTCAACCGTTTCGCGAAAATGGCGACGCTTTCTCCGGTCATTCCGCTGGTGGGCGCGGGCACACGTTTTCAGCCGGTCTATGTCGACGATGTGGCGCAAGCCATCGTTAATGCCATGGAAAGCGAAGCGGCCTGGGGCAAGACATTTGAAGTCGGTGGGCCAGAAGTAAAAACCTTCCGCGAACTGATCGAGCAGATGCTCGAAGTAATCAGCCGCCAGCGGGCGATCGTCAATATCCCGTTTCCGATCGCCATGTTGCAGGGCAAGATTTTGGGCCTGCTGCCCAACGCCCCCATCACTGCCGACCAAGTGGAAATGTTGAAGACCGATAATATAGTGAGCGCCGATGCAAAGGCGGAAGGGCGAACGCTGGCGGATCTGGGCGTTGAAGCCACGGCGTTGGCGTCCGTGCTGCCCAACTATCTGTATGTGTACCGCGATAAAGGCCAGTACGCCGATAACATGGATTGAGGTAAGATCGCCTCCTTCATTTGAACTGCGCCTTTGACTTGCCGCTAAGGCACATTACGCTCTCTCCAGATTGAAGGAGAGCCCCCATGTCGCCTGCCAAACATTTCACACAAACGACAAAACGCCACGCACGCTTGCTAAAGTTAGGTGCGCTTGCGCTAGCGCTAGGGGCAGGCGTGGCGCCGCTGGCATCGTTCGGCCCCTTTGCGGTCATGCCGGCCATGGCCCAAACGGCGGCGCCCACTGTAGAGAGCATTCGCAACGACATATTGTCCGGTCTTGCCGCGCCGCTGCCCATCACGGTAATTGGCCCGCTGATCGTGCAGAACGTAGATGTGACTGAAACCGGCGACGGCTTTCGCGTGATTCTGGAGAGCCCGCTTCTCATGGGCATCGTGCCGCTGGAAGCCATTTCTTTCACTCTGACGCCTGAAGGCGAACAGCTCCGCGTGAGCGATTTTACCCTGCCCGCTTCCGTGCCGCTGTTTGGTGCGGCGGTGCTTGAGATTGGCTCTACCGATGTCACCGGCCTGTGGTCGCCGGCCGAGCGGTCTTATTCTGATTTGCAGTTTGCCCTTGGTGATTTGCAGGTGCGCACACTGGG
>JBCDIB010000295.1:0-2659 GCA_038749385.1 Pseudomonadota bacterium
GACACGTCCTGCCCCAAATGGTTTCGGCAGTTGCCCGCCTGACGGGCGATTATCGCCCGGATTTCGTTCAGGAAACCGGCCAGTCAAACTGGCATGTTTCGATTCCCGCATTGCCGTTCCCTTAGACCCTCACCGGCCCCCGGTCCACACATTGGAACCGTTCAAAACGGACTGTATTCATGCTGTTTCGGCATGTGTGACTTTAGCGGTAGGCTGCGTCCTGGCGGAGGTTCTCGGCAATCTCGCGTTCCCAGCGCGCACCGTTCTCCAAGAGCTTGTCTTTATCGTAGTAAAGCTCTTCCCGGGTCTCGGTCGCAAACTCGAAGTTGGGGCCTTCCACGATGGCATCGACAGGACAGGCTTCCTGGCAAAAACCGCAGTAGATGCACTTCACCATATCGATGTCGTAGCGAACCGTGCGCCGGGTGCCATCGTTGCGACGCGGGCCAGCTTCAATTGTTATGGCCTGCGCCGGGCACACCGCTTCGCACAATTTGCAGGCTATGCAACGCTCTTCGCCATTTGGATAACGGCGAAGGGCGTGCTCGCCGCGGAAGCGCGGGCTCAACTCACCCTTTTCATACGGATAGTTGATCGTGGCTTTCGCCTTGAAAAAATAGCGCATGGACAGGCCAATTGCAGACCAGAACTCGGTCAGCAGAAGCGCGCGGGCAGATTGTGCAAGCGAAGACATCGCAAAACTCCGTATGGTTCAAACAGCCATTAGGTGACAACGGGGCCCCAGCCTGTCAGTTGCAAAACGAATGCAACGATCACGACTGATGCCAGCGAAATTGGCAGAAACACCTTCCAACCCAGACGCATCAGCTGGTCGTAGCGATAACGTGGAACAAAGGCCTTCACGAGGCTGATGAAGAAAAAGACGAATAGACATTTGAGCATGAACCAAATTAGGCCCGGCACCCATGTGAAGGGCGCAAAATCAAATGGTGGCAACCAGCCGCCAAGGAACAGCGTGGTTGTCAGTGCACACATCAGCACAATCGCCACATATTCACCCAGCTGGAACAGCAAGTACGGCGTTGCCGAATATTCCACCATGTGACCGGCCACCAGCTCCGACTCAGCTTCCGGGAGATCGAATGGAGGCCTGTTTGTCTCGGCCAGCGCCGAAATGAAGAAGATGATGAACATCGGGAACAGTGCCAGCCAATTCCAGTCAAGAAATGTTGGCGGCAGGCCCATCATGGTTCCCGGACCGGTCAATTGTGAAAGCACAATATCTGTCAGGTTCAGGGAGCCCGTGACCAGCAAAACGGTAACGATCACAAAACCGATGGAAACCTCATACGACACCATCTGAGCAGCGGACCGCAGCGACGCCAGGAACGGGTATTTCGAGTTCGATGCCCAACCACCCATGATGACGCCGTAAACTTCCAGCGACGAAATGGCGAACACGTAGAGAATGCCGACATTGATGTTGGCAACCGCCCAACCTTCGTTGACGGGAATCACCGCCCAAGCGGCCATGGCCAGGACAGCGCTAAGCAGCGGTGCCAGCAGGAACACCACTTTGTCTGCGGCAGCTGGGACAATCGGCTCCTTGAGCACGAACTTACCGAAGTCCGCAAACAATTGAAGCAGCCCCCAGGGACCAACAACGTTTGGCCCCCGTCGCAACTGCACGGCTGCCCAGATCTTGCGGTCGGCATAGATAACGTACGCCACGGAAACCAGAAGACCGACCAGCAGAAGAAGGCTCTGCGCGACGATGATCAGCAGCGGCCAGATGTAAGTATCAAACATGTTTATTCCGCCGCAACGTTGGCTTGGCCGAGGGCCAATTTGGAGCATTCAGCCAGCGTGGCAGACGCACGGCAGATAGGGTTGGTCAGGTAAAAGTCTTCCACCGGGCTGACGAAGGCCTTTTTGGTCAGGCGCCCGCCAAGCTTGGCGATAGGAGCGAGAAAACCGTCGTCCGGCGCCTGAATTTCATCGATGCGCATAAGGTGCGGGTGGGTCTGGTACATAGCAGCCCGAAGCTGTTGAAGGCTATCGTAGGGCAGTGGCTTGCCGACAACTGCAGACAGAGCCCGGAAAATTGACCAGTCCTCCCGAGCTTCGCCGGGTGGAAACGCTGCACGTGCCGTCATTTGCACCCGACCTTCTGTGTTCACATAGGTCGCGGACTTTTCTGTATATGTCGCGGCAGGCAGGATCACGTCGGCGCGCTGGGCACCAGCATCACCGTGAGTCCCAATGTAAACAACAAAAGTGCTGGCCGGAATGGCGCTCATGTCCAACTCATCGGCGCCAAGGAGGAACAACACGTCACTACCTTCGGCGATATTTTCAGCATTGATGGATGGGTTGGTGGGTACGAAGCCAGTATCGAGGCCACCCACGCGACCCGCCGCGGTATGTAGAACGCTGAAACCGTTCCAGTCACCTTGCACAGCACCCACTGCATCAGCGAGCTTCGCCGCCTGGCCCAGCACGGCGGCGCCATCGCCGCGGGACAACGCACCCTGACCGACAATAATCAATGGACGCTTGGCTTTCTTCAATGCAGCAGCAAATTTATTTTCGCCCGAAACAAGGTCTTTGAGCGTGTCCGGGCCGGCACCAAGATATTGGTATTCATATCGCAGGTCAGCCTGTTCGCCGATGACGCCGATAGGCAAGCCCGTTGCGC
>JBCDIB010000296.1:0-2643 GCA_038749385.1 Pseudomonadota bacterium
AAGTGCCGCTCTGTGAGCGGCAGTGGGGTAGCCCATATGTTGGGCGAAGCCGTAGTGAGGCCAGAATTCGTGGGCCTCGTTCATCAATTGGTCTCGGACCGTTTTTGCAACGATGGATGCTGCTGCAATGGAGGCGGAACGGCCATCCCCCTTCACCATGGGCCACATGGGAATACTGGCCTTGACCGGCAGTGCATTGCCATCGATGAGCGCGGCGTCTGGCACAACCGGCAGGGTTCGGACGGCCTTTGCCATCGTGTGAAGTGTGGCGTTTCGGATGTTGAGCCGGTCAATGGTGTTCGGCGCAGCGTGGGCCACAGATATTGCACTGGTGGCTAGGATGTCGTGGTACAGAGACTGCCGTGCTGTTTCGGTCAGCCTTTTGCTGTCGTGCAAACCTGAGGGGACGTTGTCCCGATCAAGCACAACCGCCGCGCACACCACTGGGCCGGCCAACGGTCCGCGGCCCGCTTCGTCGACGCCACACAATGATGTGAAACCCAAATCCACAAGCTCTTCTTCGACCGACAGGTCGGGTGGATGAAGATTTGGGTCCTTGTGGGCGGGCGCGTAAAGAAATGCCTTTGTGGGCGGTAGGTTCAGCAAGTCCATGGTGTCTGCTAGCGCGCCGGGGCGTGCCGGTCCATGCTGGCTTGCCGCAATGATGTCTTCTTATATCAGAGCCAGCTGCACGCCGCCGCCCTTTGGTTTGATGAACAAGTCGCGGCTGAGCCTGGCGGGTTTGCCATACAGGCCAGATTTCTTCTTCTGCAACTGAAAGCGTCGATCAATCTGCCATGCATAGGGGCCGTTGGCGCGCATACGCTCGTGGAAGTTCGAATTATTTTCCTTGCCGTCGCGCATTGTGCGGACGTGGCTCATAACCCGATTATATCGATCAGGCAGGTGTCGCAGCAGCCAGTCCTTGAAGATTGGCGCAACTTCCTGTGGCAGACGCAGCATTATGTAGGTGGCGTAGTCTGCTCCTGCGGCCGCTGCACAATCCACGATGCGTTCGATTTCGTGATCGTTCACCGCCGGTATTATCGGCGCTATCCCTACAGAGACCGGAACGCCCGCTTCGGCCAGCTTGCGCATGGCATCCAATCGCCGTGTGGGTGTGGAGGCGCGGGGCTCCAGCGCACGGGACAGCTTGTGGTCCAACGACGTTATGGAGATATGCACGCGCACAAGTTGTCGCTCTGCCATGGATGACAGAATATCGATATCCCGCAGCACCAATGCGGATTTGGTGGTGATGACCACAGGATGGTTGGCGGCGTCCAGCACTTCCAGCATGGCGCGGGTCACCCGTTGGGTGCGTTCCACCGGCTGATAAGGGTCCGTATTGGTGCCCATGGCGATGGGGGCGCATTCGTAGCCGGGCTTGCTGATCTCGCGTTCCAGCAAAGTGGCGGCATTGGTTTTGACGAACAGTTCGCTCTCAAAATCCAGCCCCGGGCTGAGGCCCATATTGGCGTGGCTGGGCCGGGCGTAGCAATAGGCGCAGCCGTGCTCGCACCCGCGATAGGCGTTCACCGAGCGGTCAAATGGCAGATCGGGAGACATATTGCGCGTAAGTATGCTTTTCGCAGCCTCCGCCTGCACATGGGTCTGAAAGGGCGCCAGCTCGGCTTCGCTCTCCCAGCCATCATCGAAGCTGCTGCGGCTTTCCGTTTCATAGCGGCCGGCTGTGTTCAGCCCTGCGCCTCGACCCCGGCGCCTCTCGAAAGACGGGCGGTGACCTGCGTTTGAGATGATCGTATGCGCTCTTGCTACCCGCTGCTCGCGGGCGCCGGCAGCACCGCTGAGAACTTGAGCTGCAATTGCCACTTCTTCCATGTCGCACCGCTCCTGCACTGGACGGCCCTAAATGGGGTTGGACCGCTCATAGGATTCGATACCTAATACAGAAAATAGAACAAAGCAAGAACATCTATTTGCCACGCTTCAAATGCTCGTCCAGACGCGGCATGATCTCGACGAAATTGCAGGGCAAATGGCGGTAGTCGAGTTGCAGGCTGAGAATACCATCCCAAGCGTCCTTGCATGCACCGGTGGAGCCGGGCAGCGCAAAGACGAAGGTGGAGCCAAGCGTTCCCCCGGTTGCTCGGGACTGAATTGTGGACGTGCCGATTTTCTCGTGGCTGAGTTGGTGAAAGGCGATTGAAAAGCCGTCCATGCGCTTGTCGAACAAAGGCTCCAAGGCCTCAGGCGTCACGTCGCGCCCGGTAAAGCCTGTGCCGCCCGTTGTTATGATAACATCGCAATCCGCCGCTTTAGCCCAAGTTTTCACCTGGGCCTGAATGGAGGCGATATCGTCTGTAACGATGGCACGCTCGAACAATGTGTGGCCGCTTGCTTCCAACCGACCCACCAACGTGTCCCCGGAGCGATCTTTTGCCAGCGTACGGGTATCGGACACGGTCAAAATTGCGATGCTCAGAGGTATGAACGGACGGCTTTCATCTATGCGTGAGGCGCTCAAGGGTCGGCCTTCCATTATCTCATGGTTTCGAGGGTGTGGGTGGCGACCACCCACCAGTCGGGGTGCTGCGCCCTTAGCCGGTCTGCTGCGGCCTGTGCGGCGTTGGCGGCGGAATAGATGCCGAAGCAGGTTGCGCCTGAGCCGGACATTCTCAC
>JBCDIB010000297.1:0-2558 GCA_038749385.1 Pseudomonadota bacterium
AGGAGATGATGGACGAATTGCTGCGCGTTGTCTGACGCTGCGCAAAGGTAGGAGCTGGATTATGGCCATTACATCGCTATCAAGTTTTCTAGGCACTACGCTTACCGGCCGCAGTGTAGAGATGCGCGCCGATATGCGTGATTTGGAGCGCCAGCTTGCAACCGGAAAGAAGGCCGAAAGCTACGCGGAGCTGGGGCATCAGCGCCGGCTGTCTGTTTCGTTTCGGCAGACAATTTCTCAGATAGATTCATGGCAAGAGTCCACCAAAAAGGTGGATTTGCGTGTGTCCATTGCCGACACGACTCTGACTCGCATGCAGGATTTGCGCACCGACGCGAAAGCGGCCATTGATCCCTCAAATTTCAATTTGAACGGTGGTGGCAAGACCAGCGACCAGCAGGTCGCCGAGCTTCTGCTCAATGAGTTCCACGCGCTGTTGCAGACGGATGCCGGTGGTCGCCATCTGTTCGGTGGGCGGGAAGTCGAGACCAACCCCGTCGCTGAATTGAACGCAATTCTCTATGGCAACGGCACTCAGGCAGGCGTGAACACATATATCGATGAGCGCCGCCAGGCCGATCTTGGCGCTAACGGCCTCGGCCGCCTGACCACTCCACTGCTTGGCGGTACAACGGTCTCATTTGGCGGGGAGGCACCCGGCGACATGCCCTTCGGTGCTAAAATCACTTCCGTCACGTCTGATACGCCAGCCATGGTGTCGGGTTTCACTCCCCAGGCCGGTGCAACGCCTGCTGCGGCGTCTGTAAACTTTGCGGCTCAGCCGAATATCGGACAAAAGGTGCGGTTGGATTTCGAGCTGCCGAATGGCGAGACCAGCTACATTGAGTTGCGGGCTGACAATACGGCATCCACAGATGACAGCACGTTCCAGATCGGCGCCACTTTGGCTGACACGACGCAGAATTTCCGTGATGTGCTGGAAAGCCAATTGCGGCTCCACGCCCAGTCCAGTGTCCGCGCAGCATCATCTTTGCAGGCATCGTTTGACTTTTTCAGGACCGGTGACGGGGCTGATCCAATGCGCGTCAATGGCCCGCCATTTGCCACAGCAACCACGCTTGTAGCCGGCACAACTGGCAACACTGTGCAATGGTACCAAGGCGAGAACACCGCCCAAAGCGCCCGGGAGGGGGCTGTGACGCGTGTCGATCGTGAGCAGACTGTGGCCTATGGAATGCGCGCCAATGAAGACCCCTTCGCATGGATGATGGCACAACTGTCATCCTTCGTGCTCGATGACTTTTCTGCCGGCACGGTGGAGGACAAAAGTCGCCATACGGCCATGGCCGAAATGGTCAATCGCAACATGTCAGACCGTCCGGGCAATCCGCTCATCGAGAGCATTCATATGGAAATAACGGCCGCGAACATAGCCGCCACCCGTGCTTCGGAGCGCCATGAGCTGACCGGTAAGCAGTACAAGGATATGGTCAGCGGCATCGAAGACGCCAGCCAGGAAGAGACGGCGATCTCCATCCTGCGCCTGCAAACTCAGATGGAAGCCAGCTACACTGTTACGTCGAGGCTAAGCCAGTTGAGCCTGGTGAACTTCCTGTAATGGGCAGGGCTCACTGAAGCTATCACGCGGCAATCGGCCGTTCTCCTGCAACCATACCTCTGTGCAGCACTCGATCTCCCAGAACCTTACTATGATCGGCTTTGTGGAGGGTACATCTATTGTCCCATAAGACCACATCGCCCGCCCGCCAATCGTGGCGGTACAAACCCTCTTCGGCCACACTGTGAGTGAACAATTCTTCAAACAGTGCGCGCCCGTCCGCATCGGACATTCCTTCCATACCGCCAAACCGCGCGGGAGCTGATAAGAACAGCGCCGTACGTCCCGTCACCGGGTGTTCGCGGGCCAATGGATGCCACGTCTGAGTTTCGTCACCTGCCATATTTTCCTGCAGACCGCTGAGCGTATGCAGCATCTGTCGGCCTCTGCAAAAGGTCTTCAATTCTTCGGCAAGTGAGTCCCAGGCGGCGTATTGATTTGCAAACACCGTCTGGCCGCCGGAAGTTGGGATCAACTCACCTTTAAGTGCCGTGAAGGCCGGCGGCTCAGAAACGTAGCTGGTGTCGGTGTGAAATACGCTGCGGGGTGGTGTCTTCCTGTTCACATTGGTGACGAAGTTCAGTTCCGGCCTGTGAGCCAGTGGCGTTTCGCCCTGTGTGAAGGTGAGGGGTCCAAACCGCTTGAGCAATGACACAAAGTCATCATCAGACATGCCGGCATCTCTAAGGACCACGACACCATGTTCCGAAGTCGTACGAGCGATCTGCTCTACGCTTTCATCCGATAAATCCGCAAATGTTCCGGTATATTCGACACCGAATGGCGATAAGGCACTGTGGTGGAGTGCACTGGGTGTTGGGGGCGTGGCACGCATTGGGTTCTCCTTTAACGGAGAAGCTAGGCAGCCGCGCCCGCGATCAAGTGCTAGTGTGCGTGGCGAAAGGTCTTCCAAGCCAAATAGGCTGAGAAATGATCAACCGTTGCCGCGGAGCCCTTCGGCCAAATTTTTATTGATCGA
>JBCDIB010000298.1:0-2556 GCA_038749385.1 Pseudomonadota bacterium
GATGCAACTGGCTGTGTGGACATATGAAGGGCCGCCCCATGTGGGTGCGCTGCGTGTGGCCGCCTCCATGGAGGGTGTGCACTACGTATTGCATGCGCCCCAGGGTGACACCTATGCCGACCTGTTGTTCACGATGATCGAACGCAACACGAAGCGCCCGCCGGTGACTTACACCACGTTTCAGGCTCGTGATTTGGGCTCTGATACTGCCGAAATATTCAAGGTGGCCTGCAAGGAGGCGGTTAAGCGCTTCAACCCACAGGCTGTGCTGGTCGGCGCGTCTTGTACCGCCGAATTGTTGCAGGACGACCCCGGCGGCCTTGCCAAGACCCTCGACCTGACCGTGCCCGCCATTCCGCTGGAATTGCCATCTTACATGCGCAAGGAAAATTGGGGCGCGGCGGAGACTTTCTATCAGATTGTGCGAGGCTTTTGTGGCAGCCAGCGTGGCGAAGACATGGGCAATCGCCCGCGCAATTTGTGCAACATCATTGGCCCAACGTCGCTGGGTTTTCGCAACCGCGATGATGTGACCGAGATCGTGACCTTGCTGGAAAGCATGGGCATAGATGTGAATGTGGTGGCCCCGCTGAGCGCTTCACCCGCTGATATTGCTCGCTTGCCACAAGCATCGTTCAACATTCTGCTCTATCCGGAAATCGGTGACGTAACGACGCGCTGGCTGCAGAAAGAGTTCAATCAGCCCACCGTGCGCACTGTTCCGATTGGCGTCGGCGCGACCCGTGAGTTCATTTCGGAAGTGGCTGAGCTTGCCGGCGTGGCCGCGGCGCCGGCCCTGGAGAACGGTCAGGATCGATTCTCCTGGTATTCCCGCTCAATCGACTCAAACTACCTCACGAATAAACGCGTCTTCATATATGGCGATGCCACCCATGCTGTGGCTGCCGCTCGTATTTGTAGTGAGGAGCTGGGTTTTGAAGTTTGCGGCCTGGGCACCTACGCCCGCGAATTTGCGCGGGATGTGCGCGCAGCGGCTAAGAAATACGGCGTTGAGCCCATCATCTCCGACGACCATTTGGAAGTCGAAGACGCCATCATCGCAGCCCAGCCCGAATTGGTGCTGGGTACGCAGATGGAGCGACATGTTGCCAAGCGCTTGGGCCTGCCTTGTGCCGTGATCTCTTCACCCGTGCATGTGCAGGATTTTCCAGCCCGCTACTCGCCGCAAATGGGTTTTGAAGGCGCGAACGTCATTTTCGATACGTGGGTCCATCCGCTCATGATGGGACTGGAGGAGCACCTGCTCGGCATGTTCCGTGAGGACTTCGAGTTTAGCGATGGCGCGGAACCATCCCATCTGGTCGCCCATGGTGGCGGCAGTCACGGTAAAGCGTCTCTTGACGCCCAAAACGACGATCGGCCCGCCGCTGACCGCTACGCCAATATTGGCCTTGAAGCGCTTGCCGATGTGGAACAGGCCGAAGATGGCACGATGCGCTGGACCGCTGAAGCTGAGACCGAGCTGCGCAAAATACCGTTTTTTGTGCGTGGCAAAGCCCGCCGCAACACCGAAACCTACGCTGCCAATGAGGGCCGCAACCCCATAACGTTGGACACTCTGTACGATGCAAAAGCCCATTTCGGCCGCTGAAGCGGCACAAATGGCCGCGTCACAGGCGGCCGCAAATACCGGGACAGGCGTACCGGTGAACATCGCCATTGTGACGCTGGACGCGCACATGGCGGCGGCGGCTGAGCGTGCGGAAGAGCGGTTGCGCCGCGCCATGCCCGGCCTGCGCATGAATGTGCATGCAACGACTGATTGGAACGATCCGGCCGCCAAGGAAAAAGCGCAGCATGACGTTCAGAATGCCGATTTCGTCATTGCGAACATGATGTTCATGGAAGACCACATCAATTCCGTGCGCCCATGGATGGAGGCGCGCCGAGACCAATGTGATGCCATGGTGGGCACATTGTCCGCTGGCGAAATCGTGAAGCTGACGCGCCTTGGTGCATTTGATATGTCGCAGCCCGCGTCCGGCGCGGTGGCTCTGCTGCGTCGTCTTGCAGGCAAGAAAAAGGGGTCCAAGCAGCCCTCGGGCGGTGCGCGCCAGATGAAAATGCTGCGCGCACTGCCGCGTATGCTGAAGTTTATTCCCGGCAAGGCTCAGGACGTGCGGGCCTATTTTATGGCCATGCAATATATGCTGGCAGGCTCGGACGAAAACCTTGAAAACCTCGTCCGGTTTCTGATCCAGCGTTACGCCAGCGGCCCGCGTGAAGTGCTGCGCGAAGCTATTCAAGTCTCCGAGCCAATCATATATCCCGATGTTGGCCTTTACGCGCCCGGGCTGCCAAATCGGGTTACGGATGATCTGGCCGCTTACCGTTCCAGTCAGCCAAATGCGACCACTCCCAAGACCGGTTCCGTCGGTGTGCTGGTGATGCGCTCTTATTTGCTGGCTGATAATCGCGCCCATTATGACGGGGTCATCGCTGCCCTCGAAGCCCGGGGCCTCGACGTGGTGACGGCCTATGCCAGCGGTCTAGACGCCCGCCCGCCATGAAGAATTTTTCCACCGCCGGGCGGGC
>JBCDIB010000299.1:0-2542 GCA_038749385.1 Pseudomonadota bacterium
CCTGCCAAGAAGCTCGTTGCCGAAGCCAAGAAGATGCTCGCCGACGGCGTTGACCCAGTGAAGGACTGGGACAAGAAGGGCTATAAGGGCCCGCGGGTCTATTCATCGGCTGGCAGCCAGCTGTGGCCCGCCGTGGGCGCGAATTACCGCAAAAACACCCATGACAACTATCCCGGCGCCAAGGCCATCGTGAAGGTGGCCTATGAAAGCCTGCTATTGCCGTTTGATACGGCGCTCAAGGTCGAGCAGCGCTATTTTACCGAAGTGCTGCAAACCACCGAAGCAAAGCACATGATCCGGTCGCTGTTCGTCTCCATGCAGGAGTTGAATAAGGGTGCCCGCCGTCCAGCGGACGTGCCGCAGAAGAAGCTCAAAAAAATCGCTGTTCTGGGCGCAGGTTTTATGGGCGCTGGCATCGCCTACGTGGCCGCCAAGGCCGGCATGCAGGTTGTGCTGATCGACCGCGACCAGGAAGCCGCCGACAAAGGCAAAGCGCACTCGGAAGAGCTGGAGAAAAAGGCCATTCAGAAAGGCCGTTCGACCCAGGAGAAAGCCCAGAAGGTCCTATCGCTCATCACCGCCACGCCGGATTATGACGAGTTGAAGGACGTCGATTTGGTCATTGAAGCCGTGTTCGAGGACCGCGACGTAAAGGCCGAAGTGACAGCCAAGGCAGAAGCGGCGATGAAGCCATCAGCCATCTATGCGTCCAACACCTCCACTTTGCCAATTACGGGCCTGGCGAAGGCATCCAAGCGGCCAAAAAATTTCATCGGAATCCACTTTTTCTCACCCGTGGACCGTATGATGCTCACGGAAATCATCATGGGCAAGCGCACCGGCGACAAGGCACTGGCCGTGGCCATGGATTTCGTGATGGCCATCAAGAAGACGCCCATTGTGGTGAACGATACGCGCGGCTTCTACGTCAACCGCTGCGTGCTGCAATACATCTCTGAAGCCTACAACATGCTGATCGAGGGTGTGCCTGCCGCGATGGTTGAGAACGCGGCCACCATGGGTGGCATGCCTGTCGGCCCACTGGCGCTCAATGACGAGATCGCTCTGGACCTCAGCCTGAAAATCTTCAACGCCACGGTTGCTGATATGGGCGAGGGCGCTGTGGACGCCGACCAGTTCGCGCTGGTGAAAAAGCTGGTGGAAGAAGAAGGCCGCCACGGCCGCAAAAACGGCATGGGCTTTTACGACTACCCCGCCAAGCCCGCTAAAAAGCACCTGTGGCCCGAGCTCAAGAACCTCTTCCCGCAGCAGGATGTCGACAGCATCGACTTTAGCGAGCTCCAACAGCGTTTCTGGGTTTTGCAAGCGCTGGAAGCTGCCAAAACCATTGAAGAAGGCGTGGTGACCGATGTGCGCGAAGCGGATGTTGGCTCCATCCTTGGTTACGGCTTTGCGCCCTTCACTGGTGGCACCATCAGCTATATCGATGGCATGGGCACCACGGCCTTCGTCGCCCTGTGCAACAAGCTGGCCAAGAAACACGGCAAGCGTTTCCGCCCCACCAAGCTGCTGAAGCAAATGGCCGCGTCAGACGAGAAGTTCTATGACCGGTTCAACCCCTATGCGGATCCTCAGGACGAAGCCAAAGCGGCTTGAGCATGCTGCTCTGGCCCGCGATCTAAACTCGTCATCCCGGCACCCGTTGCGGGGATCCATGCCCGTGAGTTTGGGGTTGGTGCGAAGCCGTCCGCAGAGCGGGGGCCGTAACCACCACTGTCATGGATCCCGGTGCCAAGTACCGGGATGACAGATTTAGTTTCGGGCACTTACAAGTGAGTCGGTCCGCCTTGCGTTGTCAGGCCTGTCCGCTACACCGCTTCCAACACAGATGGGAGCCACCATGTCCGATACCATTGATTATTACTCTTTCTGCCTTTCGCCCTTTACGCTGTTTGGCCATGACGCCTTGAAAGCGGTGGCGGACCGGCACGGCAAAGCCATCAACTACAAACCGATGAAGCTGTTTTCGGTTTGGGAGAATTCTGAGGCAGTGCCCCCGGCCAAGCGCCCACCCGTGCGCCAGCGCTACCGTTTCATTGAGTTGCAGCGCATTGCCCTCCAGCGTGGCATTGAGATCAACCTCAAACCCGCCTTTTTCCCAACAGATCCGACTTTGGCCGACAATGCCGCGGTTGCGATAGCAGCCGCTGGTGGCAATCCGCACGGGTTTATGGCTGCGATCGGCCGCGCTGTCTGGTGCGAAGACCGAAACGTAGCCGATGAGGCAGTGGTTCGCGATTGCCTGTCCGCCACCGGTCATGACGCGGATGCTGTGATCGCCGCTGCCAACAACCCGAAGTCCGAGGCTCAGCGGGACCAGAACACAAGGGATGCGGTGGAAGCAGATGCGATCGGAGCGCCAGCCTATGTTTATCAGGGCGAAGTGTTCTGGGGCCAGGACCGTGTGGAAATGCTCGATGACATGATTGCTTCTGGGCGACCGCCCTTT
The DNA here is from genome assembly GCA_038749385.1 of Pseudomonadota bacterium. GTDB lineage: Bacteria > Pseudomonadota > Alphaproteobacteria > Rhizobiales > Rhizobiaceae > JBCBXA01. The sequence goes on from JBCDIB010000299.1 coordinate 2,471, forward strand.
GGTCAGCCTGCTTAAGCGGTAAGCCCACCGCTGAATAATAAGCAGAATAATATGATGGCCGGGACAAAAGTC
>JBCDIB010000300.1:0-2466 GCA_038749385.1 Pseudomonadota bacterium
TCCTCAAGCGGCTGATGGACCGTTGTCAGCGCAATGTTTTGCCAGCTGGCCATAGCCATATCGTTGAAGCCTATGATTCCGACATCATCAGGCACAGACAGTCCCGCCTCCTTCAGTGCACTTATCGCCCCCACGGACAGGACATCGTCACCGCAGAAATAACCCTGTGCCAGCGGTGCGGCGCCGGCGATCAGGCGTTTCATCTCAGCGCGACCAGCCTCAAAACTATAGGCCGACGCATAGCTGGTCGAAATCTCGACGCCCTCCTCTGCCAACGCCGCCTGCTTGAAGCCCGCCTGTCTGTCCTGCGTGGATGTGGCCGATTCCGGCCCGCCCAAAAATCCGATCCGCTTGTACCCACGGGCGAGCAGCGCCTTGGCAGCCAACCCGCCACAGCCCTCATTATTGACGGCCAGCGTATCAACCTGTGGCGCCTGGCTGTAACGACCGAAAGTGTGAACGGTGGGGATTTGCGATTGTGCAAAAGACAACACCATTTCCGGCGGCAGGGTGGATGAGGCAATGACGATGCCTTCAACGGAATAGCTTTGCAGCATTTCCAGGGGGTCAGAGCCTAGATCGGCTTCACCAAGATTTACCAGCAGCGGCCGATAGCCAGCGGCCTGTATAGCACGGGTGAATTGGTCGAAGACTTCCAGAAAGATAGGGTTTTTGAAATTGTCTGACACAAGCCCGATAAGACGTGTGCGGCGGGTCGTGAGGCTCGACGCAAATATGCTGGGCCGATAGCCCAGCGCGTCCGCAGCTTCCATGACCTTGCGCCGCGTACGATCCGACACAGAGGCGCCATCGGTAAACGTCCGTGAAACCGCCGAACGCGAGACGCCCGCCAGCACGGCAACATCCTTAAGTGTGGTTCCCAAAACTCATCTCCCTGCACAACTATCGGGCGTGATCGGGAAATTGCAACCGGTTCCAACCGCTAGGCCGGCGTTGGCGTGGAACAAGTGAAACTCGCTTTCAAAGCGGCTGTAAGTGACTGGTGACCTGTTACCTTTCCGACCTTCAGGTCAGCCAATTGCACTATGGAATGAGGATAATTTTCGGCACTGACAGCCTGTTAAACCGCATATCGTCGAAGGCCTCGGCCCCATCGGCTAACCCGCGGCTTTCCGTCCAATTCAGAGTACCTAAAGCGCCGTTGAACAGAGCATTGGCCGTCTCGCGAAAGTCGCGCTTTGTGTAAGTGTAGGTTCCTAAAAACGCGATCTCTTGCAGCGTCATTCGTCGCGTATCAAGCCCTGCACCGCCACCACCGAGACCGATGTGGACGATGACGCCACCGGGGGCGGCCACAGCACTGGCCAAGGATCGGGTGACTTCGAACCCCACCGCATCGACCACACACTGGAAATGTTCGTCATCGGATACTTCAGAAACAACGTTGAAGCCCTGGTCGCGGATCGCATCATGGCGCAGACCGTTGGTCTCTACCACCGTAACGTCGCCATAGCCTTGGGCACAGGCCGATAGTGCCGCCCCCAAACCGATGGCGCCGCCGCCAATTACCAGCACATTTACCTCAGCCAAACGGCCCAGTTGCAATGCCGCTTGGCGCAGAGCATGCCAACCGCATGCAATCGGCTCGACAAGGCTCGCCTGCGCCGCACTCACATGGTCTGGCACAACCGTCAGATTGCCAACCGGCATGGCGAGCATTTGCGCAAACGCCCCCTCGCGTGGCGGCATAGAAATGATCTGCCGGTCTGGACAGATATTCTCTTTGCCGGCCTTGCTCGCTTCGCTCTGCGGATTGGTGACCAAGGGGTTCACCGTCACCCTTTTGCCAACCCATGCAGTTGGCCCTTCGAGGACAGTGCCGGCAGCTTCGTGGCCCAAAATCAATGGAGCGGGCCGCCGGGCATCGTGCCCTAGAAAACCGTGCATATCCGACCCACAGATGCCAACGGCTTCGATCCGGATCAACGCATCTCCATCACCCAATTTCGGGTCTGGCACGTCGCGCATCTCAAGAGTTTCGGGAGCGGTATAGACAAGTGCCTTCATTTGGCGGTGAAGCCTCCATCCACATACAGCAATTGGCCAGTCACGTAGTCAGACGCGGGCGACGCTAAGAAGACAGCTGGCCCGACAATATCAGCCAGTTTGCCGTTGCGCCCAATCGCGGTTTGAAAAGCATTCTTAGCCGCGAGTTCTTGATTGGCAAATACGGCTGCGGTCAAATCGGTGGGGAAAAAGCCCGGCCCGAGGGCATTGCACATAATGCCATGGGGCGACCAGGCCTCCGCCATGGCGCGCGTCATTTGGGCGACACCACCCTTGGCCGAGCCGTAGGCAATCGAGTTGGCGAAAGCGCGATTGCTTTGGAGCGACGCGATGTTGATTACCCTCCCCCAGCCGCGCTCTTTCATGGTCGGCACAAATGCCTGCGCAGTGAAGAAAGGCGCGGTGAGGTTGAGCTGGAGGGTGCGATGCCAACCTGCA
>JBCDIB010000301.1:0-2409 GCA_038749385.1 Pseudomonadota bacterium
CCTGCCCCGCGCCGGATTGTGCACATGCTCATGGCGCTCATGATGGCAGTGGGTTTTGGTGAGACCTATACGGGCGGTGGTGACCGGCCTGAAGAACGGCGGCCCTTTCAGGGCAACGTGCTGACATCAGATCCAGAGCGCTTTGAGCGCAACCGCAAGCTGATGATGATGTCGGGAGATCTGGGTTTGGGCGGGACAACGGCGGCGTGGACCCGCGCAACCATCAAGGCGCAAGACCGGGTGATGGATCCAAGCTACAATTCTACTATTCGCATCCCGACGCTTATGGTGGCGGGTGGGCAGGATCAGGTGACCGACAACCGTTCTGTCGAGCGCCTGGTCGGGCAAATGCGGTCCGCATCGTTTCTAATGTTGCGTGGTGCCCGCCATGAGCTGCTGCAGGAGAAAAGCGCGATCCGCGACCAGCTGTTTGCCGCCATGGACGCATTTTATCCCGGTGAAAAAGTTCTAGCCGATAAGGGCTAGCCGGGCTTCTTCGTACAGCGCTTCGGTGGCCGCAGCGATGACATTACCGCCACCTTTAGCGTTGCCGCCATCCCAGGTGCGCACCACACCGCCTGCGCCTTCAATAATGGGTATCATGGGCGCTATGTCATAGGTTTGCAGCCCGGCCTCCACCACCAGGTCTATGTGGCCGGCTGCGAGAAGCGCATAGCCGTAGCAATCGCAGCCGTAGCGCGGCAGGCGGCAAGCGGCCTCCACGCGATCATAGGGGGCCTGGGTATCGGGGCTGAAAATGCGTGGGCTGGTTGTGTGCATCTTGGCGCGGCTGAGCTGGGTCTCTTTACTGGTGTGTAACACCGTCTCCTCGCCATTGCGTACAAGCCAAGCGCCTTCAGGTGTGGCCACATAGCTTTCGCCGGTAAAGGGCTGATGCATGAGCCCGGCGACCATGTGGTCCGCTTCGTGGCGGCCAACGAGCGTGCCCCACATCGGCACTCCACATATGAATGCCCTTGTGCCGTCCACCGGGTCAATGATCCAACCGTCCGCGGCATCGTTATTGTTGGTGCCGAATTCCTCGCCAAGAATTTTGTCGTTCGGATATTGCGCGCTGATGGCCTGGCGGATGACTCGCTCCGCTTCACGGTCTGCCTCGGTCACGGGGTCAAACTCATCGCCCCCGGCCTGCTCAAGCTTGTTGTCGACGCTCAGGCGGGAGCGAAAGCGGGGAAGCGTTTCCGCAGCTGACAGGGCCGCCAATTCGAGCAAGAATTGCTTCACGCGCGCCTCCGCTCGTCTATTCGGCGGCAAGCGGCATGGCGTTGCTGTCGATTTCTTCGCTCACGGCGATGAGGCTGCGCACCAGCGAAATGAGATCGGCCCGCAATTGGGCAAAGCCTTCGGTGGGCTGCAGCGTTTCTTCATCCACATATAGCGCGCGGTTTATTTCTATTTGCAGCGCGTGCAGCCCCTTGCCGGGGCGGCCATAATGCTCGGTGATGAAGCCACCGGCATAGGGTTTGTTGCGGGCAACTGAGTAGCCCATATCGCGCAGGCAGGCCTGTGCCGTGTCTGTGAGCGCGGGGGCGCAGGACGTGCCATATCTGTCGCCCAACACGAATTCGGAGCGGTTGCTGGAGCGCATGATCGCAGGGGTGCTGAGTTTTGAGCGTTTGCCCGGGTCTCTCGTCGCTTTTCCTGCCCCCTTGCCTGTCGCTTTGCCAGACCCCCTTCCCGAAGAGCGCGGCCCTGATGGCATGGAGTGGCAATCAATGAGGATCGACCGACCGAACGCTACATGGGTACGGGCCAATGTGCGGCGCAGGGCATCGTGGAATGGGCGGTAGACATGTTCAATCCGGTCGAACGCTTCGACCGTTGAGATGGGTGACGTATATATTTCGCGGTTTTCCGATACCACGCGTGCAACGGTGCCCAAACCTCCAGCCACCCGGACAGACCGCGTGTTGGCATGGCTTGGCAATTTGTCGAAAAACATGCGCTGGTCGAGTTCAAACGGTTCTCGGTTCAGGTCCACATAGGCCCGGGGGTAGTTGGCCGCGATAAGCGGTAGTCCCAATTCGACGCACGGGGCAAATAGATCGTCGACGAAGAAGTCTTCCGATGCCCGAAGGGTTGTGCGGTCCAGCCGGGACGCCGCAAGGAAATGGGCAGGGTAGTGACGGCCTGAGTGTGGTGACGAAAATACCAGCGGCGCCACGGGCACATCAGGTTCATGTTGGCGATATGGGACAACGGTCTCTATCGCCTGTGCATGCGGCCGGAACCCCTGCACCTTGCCCTGATTTTCAGCTTCGTCTGCCATGGTCAGAATGTGCCAGCGCTGTTGCGCCAAGTCCACAGCCAACGTGAAGCAGCCATTCCCGTACACTGAAGCTGGATCAAAATTGGCACAAATGGGCCGCACTTAGCGATTGATTTACC
>JBCDIB010000302.1:0-2206 GCA_038749385.1 Pseudomonadota bacterium
CCGGTCGAACGCTTCGACCGTTGAGATGGGTGACGTATATATTTCGCGGTTTTCCGATACCACGCGTGCAACGGTGCCCAAACCTCCAGCCACCCGGACAGACCGCGTGTTGGCATGGCCTGGCAATTTGTCGAAAAACATGCGCTGGTCGAGTTCAAACGGTTCTCGGTTCAGGTCCACATAGGCCCGGGGGTAGTTGGCTGCGATAAGTGGCAGTCCCAATTCGACGCACGGGGCAAATAGATCGTCGACGAAGAAGTCTTCCGATGCTCGAAGGGCTGTGCGGTCCAGCCGAGACGCCGCCAGGAAATGGGCAGGATAGTGACGGCCTGAGTGTGGTGACGAAAATACCAGCGGCGCCACGGGCACATCAGGTTCATGTTGGCGATACGGCACAACGGTCTCTATCGCCTGTGCATGCGGTCGGAACCCCTGCATCTTGCCCTGATTTTCAGCTTCGTCTGCCATGGCCAGAATGTGCCAGCGCTGTTGCGCCAAGTCCACAGCCAACGTGAAGCAGCCATTCCCGTACACTGAAGCTGGATCAAAATTGGCACAAATGGGCCGCACTTAGCGATTGATTTACCGCAGGCGTGCACATTGGCGGCGATAGTGTCCTGAGTTCCAGACTTGAGTTGTAGCCCGATGAACAAGATCCTTTTTGCCGAAGATGATGATGATATGCGTCGCTTTCTCAAGAAGGCGCTGGAGCAGGCGGGCTATGACGTCACCGATTACGACAATGGTGCAAGCGCCTATGAGCGTTTGCGCGAGGAGCCGTTTTCACTGCTGCTGACCGATATCGTGATGCCGGAAATGGACGGCATTGAGCTGGCCCGCAAGGCCACCGAACTCGACCCCGATCTCAAGGTGATGTTCATTACCGGTTTTGCTGCCGTGGCTTTGAACCCCGATTCCAATGCGCCCAAGAATGCGAAGGTGCTGTCCAAACCCTTCCACCTCAAGCAATTGGTGTCGGAAGTTGAGCGGATGCTGGCCGCCGCCTAATCATCAATGGTCCAAATGTCCGCTTGACCAAACCGGTGCACCTGTGGTGTATCACCTTCATCGCACAGCCGCTTCGCGGCGACGCTTGGATGGGCGATTAGCTCAGCGGGAGAGCACTGCATTGACATTGCAGGGGTCACTGGTTCAATCCCAGTATTGCCCACCATCCTTTTCCTTTTGTGATTTTGGAACCTAATGGCGATCGGCGCATAGCGTTTTCATGCGCTATCCCGTAACTCCCGATGGCCGTTATTTTCTCGTCAAGGATCGTCTGTGGCGATGCACCAACCCGGCTCTGGCCGAGGATGTACGTCAAGTACTGGTCAATGATCTTATGCGCGCCCGCCGCGCCGTGCGTGACGCCAAAACTGACCCGGACCTGAAAGCCGCCCGCTCCGCTGTTCAAAACGCTAAAGTGGCCTTGGGCGAGCGCGGCCCCGTGTGGTGGACCGACGGCGCCCCGGATGTGAACCGAAAACATCCGAAGAACACGTCATATGCAGGGTGGTGGAGAAGGCTCGACCCAGTCAATCAGGCTTGATCGTGTATCATTCTAGCCATCATTTCCTTTAGCAGCTTGCTGGCCACCATGGCGGTCATGCCGTTCACATCGCGGTGCGGGTTAAGCTCCACCACGTCGCCGCCTATCAGCTGGCCTTTGAATGTGTGAATCAGGTCAATTACTTGTCGGGTGGACAGTCCCCCCGGCTCGTGGTGGCTCACGCCAGGGGCAAAGGCTGGGTCAAGGCCATCAAGATCGACAGACAGATAGACGGGACCATCAAAAGCGATCGTGCCAACACCGGACAGATCGCGCATTTCGTGCACGTCCACACCATATCGCTTCACCTGTTCGCGCTGATGCGTTGTGAGGGTGCGTATGCCCACTTGCACCAAACGATCGACTTTTCCAGTTTCCAACAAGCGCGCAAATGGGGATGCGTGGCTGAACGGGTTTCCCCCAAAGTCCTCATACAGGTCGGTGTGGGCATCTACTTGCAGGATGGAGAGTTTCTCATATTCCTCGGCATGGGCGAGGATGGCGGGGTAAGCCACAGAGTGATCGCCGCCCATGCTTACCAACGTGTCCCCACTTTCCAGGACGTCACTGACGCCTGAGTAGATGGCGTCGAATGCGTCTTGCCCCGTCAGACCATCGAGCAGCAAATCGCCGGCGTCTCGCCAAAGCGATGTATCG
>JBCDIB010000303.1:0-2127 GCA_038749385.1 Pseudomonadota bacterium
ACAGCCGCGACGCACTGGAACCGGCTATTTAACTAGCCAAGATATAAAACGACCGCAGCCAGAATGGCGCAAAGCGCAAGCCCCGCAAGCCGTATGGTACGGCAGTGTGCGCAGGGCTTGCGGCGTGGATTGTCCATCAGGCCCGCAAGCGCTCGTTTTTCGGATCGAACGGGCTTTCACCGATCACGGTGGCGGTTCTGTTTTCGCCAAGTATGACCAGTTCCATTGTCGTTCCCTGGGCCGCGAACTCCGGTTTGACCATGGCCATGGCCAGCGACTTGCCAACGCGGAAGCCGTAGCCGCCAGATGTTGCACGGCCGATCATCTCGCCATATTTCATAATGACTTCCGAGCCGCGGGCATCTGCGTCCGTCACGCCGGAAACTTCAAGCGTGACAAAGGCCCAATCACGACCACGCTTCTCTGAAGCAGCCAGCCCATCCCGGCCCAAAAACTCCTTGTCCATTTTGACAAAACGATCCAGCGCCGACTCATAGGCGGAATATTCAATGCTCATCTCGCGCGGGATTAGGCGGTAGCTCTTTTCGAGGCGCATGGCATCCATCGCGCGGATGCCGAAGGGCTTGAGGCCAAATTCGGCCCCCGCTTCCATCAAAGTATCGAAGATTTGTGTTTGCATCTCCATTGGATGGTGCAGTTCCCAGCCCAATTCGCCGACAAAGTTCACGCGCAGTGCATGGGCGCGGCACAGACCGACGTCGATCTCCTTGGCAAACAGCCATTTGAACGCATCATTCGACAAGTCGGCATGGGTGACCTTCGACAGGATCTGCCGGCTTTTCGGGCCAGCGAGAACCAGCACACCATATTTGCCTGTGATTGGGGTCAGCTCCACCGACCCGTCATCCGGCAGGTGACGGCGCAGCGTATCGTGGTCATGCAGCTCGAAAGCACCGGCTGACACCAGATAAAAGCGCCCCGGCGCCCACTCATAAACCGTAAATTCCGAGCGCACCCCACCGTTGGGCGTCAGCAAATGACATAGGGCTATACGCCCCGCCGTTTTTGGCACCGAATTGGCAAATGTAGCGTTTAGCCAGTCCCGTGCGCCGGGGCCCGTAACTTCCATTTTGGCGAATGCAGTCATATCGAGAATACCGGCATTCTCGGTGACGTTTCTAACCTCCTCGCCGACGAAATCGAAATAGTTCGAGCGGCGGAATGACCATTTCTCGGTAATCTTTCCATTGTCGTTCAACGGATTGTGGTTTTCGTTGGTGAGCGTGTCTTGCTTGTTCAGCATGTCCGCTGGCACCTCATAGCCTTCAGGTGCAAACCAGTTGGCGCGCTCCCACTGGTTGGCCACGCCAAACACTGCACCATGATCTTTCAAACGGCTGTAAACCGGCGATGTCTTGAGGGGACGGCCCGCAATGCGCTCCTCATCGGGGAAGTGCGGCGTGAAAACGTTTGCGTAGGCTTCTTCGGTTTTGGCGCGCAAATATCCCTCGGGCAGGTTTTTGCCAAAGCGGCGCGGGTCCACGCCCATCATATCGATGCTCGGTTCACCTTCCACGATCCATTCTGCCAATTGCCAACCGGCGCCACCCGCCGCAGTGATGCCAAAAGAGTGGCCTTCGCTGAGCCAGACATTCGGCAAATCCCAAGCCGGGCCGACGATAGGCGAGCCATCGGGGGTGTAGCAGATCGCGCCATTGTAGATTTTCTTGATGCCGACTTCGCCGAAAGCCGGAACGCGCTCAATGGCCGTCTCGACATAGGGCATGAGCCGCTCGAGATCCTCCTGAAACAGCTCGTACTCGCTGTCATCAGTCGGGCTATCGACATAACAGACAGGCGCGCCCTTCTCGTAGGGTCCAAGCAGCAGGCCGCCATTTTCTTCGCGCATGTACCAGCTGGAGTCGCTTTCCCGCAGCACGCCCATTTCCGGCTCACCGCGCGCTTGCCGGGCCTGAATGTCAGGGTGCGGTTCGGTGACGATATATTTTTGTTAGACGGGGATCACGGGAATCTCTATGCACAGCATTTTACCGGTTTGACGCAAAAAATTACCGGTGGCGGACACAAGATGATCGCAGGTGATGTCACCCTTATCTGTCTTCACCAACCACTTGTCGTCGACAGTGCGCTCAAAACCGCGCACGG